>NZ_JBFAQM010000006.1:0-213326 GCF_040677315.1 Actinoplanes sp. NPDC049316
GGCGGGCAGGTCCGACGGCGCGGCGGCCTGGCCGGCGGCCGGGTCGGCGGCCGGGTCGGCGGCCGGGTCGGCGGCCGGGTCGGCGGCCGGGTCGGCGAAGACCGGGACGTCCGCGGGTATCGGCGCCGGCGCCGGGTTGACGGGACCGGCCGGGTTGGGACCGTCGGGTTCCGGTTCCCGCAGGCCCGGGTCGTCCAGG
This sequence comes from Actinoplanes sp. NPDC049316, assembly GCF_040677315.1. Lineage (NCBI taxonomy): Bacteria > Bacillati > Actinomycetota > Actinomycetes > Micromonosporales > Micromonosporaceae > Actinoplanes > Actinoplanes sp. NPDC049316. Next base: position 200 of record NZ_JBFAQM010000006.1, read on the forward strand.
TCGGGCTCCGGGGGGCCGGGGTCGTCGGGGCCCGGTTCCGTAGGACCTGGGCCTGGGTCTGGGCCCGGGTCGCCGGGGCCGGGCGGCGGGTCGTCTCCGCCGCGGCGGTCGGGCATGGCGAGTTCGGTCAGGAAGCGGCTGGGCTGTTCCTCGCCGTCCGCGCCGCCCACGCTGGCCGACGCCACCGCCGTCACGACGAGCCGCTGCCGCGCCCGGGTCGTGGCCACGTAGAAGAGGCGGCGTTCCTCGTCGAGCAGCGCCGACGTCTGCCCGGCGATCGCCGCGGAGCCCGGCGCGGCCCGCCCGGCGAGAACGTCGACGAGCCGTTCCGAGCCGAGCAGGCTGCCGCGCAGCCGCAGGTCGGGCCAGATGCCCTCCTGTACGCCGGCCAGCACGACCACGTCCCACTCGAGGCCCTTGGCGGCGTGCGCGGTGAGCAGGCGTACGGCCTCGCCGCGGTCGGCGCTCGGGGCGATCGAGTCGGCGGGCAGGTCCTGGCCCAGCACGTGGTCGAGGAAGACTTCGGTACGCGCACCCGGCAGCCGGTCGACGAACCGGGCGGCCGCGTCGAAGAGCACCACCATCGCGTCGAGGTCCCGGTCGGCTGCCTCGGCGCGCCACTGGCGGGCCCGGCTGCCTTCGCCGCCGGGGTCGGCGGGGGCGCCGCGGGTGCTGAGGGCGTACCACTTGTCGGCGAGACCACCGGCCCGCCAGACCGACCAGAGCACCTGCTCGGCGGTCGCGCCCGGCGCGGCCGCCGCCTCCCGCGCGGTGGTGAGCAGCCGGGCGATGTTCTGCGCGGGGGCCGCCCAGCGCCGCTCGACCATGTCGAGGCCGGCGGGGTCGCGTACGGCGTCGACGAGCAGCTCACCGGAGGGCCTGCGGTCGCCGGCCGCCATCGCCAGGGCCCGCAACCCCTGCCGCAGCCGCCGCTCGGCCAGCGGGTCCGCCCCGCCCAGCGGTGAGTGCAGCAGCGCTACCGCCGCCTCCTCGTCCAGCACCGTGGGGTCGAGCGCGCAACGCAGAAGCAGCAGGAAGGGAGCGACCGCGGGCTGCAGGTGCAGCGGCAGGTCCTCGGCGTGGGTGACGGTCGGTACGCCGGCGGCCGCGAGCCCGCGCTGCAGCGAGGGCAGTTGCAGGCTGGTGGACCGCAGGACGACGGCCATGCGCGACCATGGCACGCCGTGCAGGAGGTGGGCCTCGCGCAGGGCGTGCGCGACGAACGCGGTCTCGCTGGTCGGCGAGCGGAATGTCCGCACGACCGCCCCGGCCGCCGGCCCATCCGCCGGAGAAGGCGCCACGGCCGAAGAGGGCGCCACGGCCGGGGAAGGCGCCACGGCCGAGGAAGGCGCCGCGGCCGGAGAAGACTGCGGGGCCGGAGAAGACTGCGGGGCCGGAGAAGACGGCGGGGACGGAGAAGACGGCGGGGATGGGGGCGGCGGGTGCATGGGGCGGTGGCGTACCCGGCCGCGCATCCGGCGTGCGACCCGGCTCGTCGCCTCCAGCAGGGCCGGCCGGGCGCGGTAGTTGGTGTGCAGCGTGACGACCTCCGCCAGCGCGCCCGAGGCGGTGCGGAAGCGGGTCGGGAAGGTGTCGATGACCTCCGGGTCGGCGCCGCGGAAGCCGTAGATGGACGAATCCGGGTCGCCGAACGCCACCAGGGGTTTGCCGCCCCCGGCGACCAGGGAGAGCAGCTCGACCTGGGCCGGGTCGGTGTCGGCGAGTTCGTCGACGTAGACGTACTCGAGGCGGCGGCGTTCCGTTTCGAGCAGGGCCGGGTCGTCGGTGAGCAGGCCGGAGGCGGCCCGGATGAGCTCGGCCGGGTCGTAGGCCGTCGAGCCTCGGGTGGTGACGTCGCGCAGGGCGAGGACGGCGACGTACTCGCGGAGGAAGCGGGCCGCGGCCGGCCAGTCGTCGCGGCCGAGCTTCTCGCCGAGGCGGGCGAGCTCGGCCGGGCCGACGCCGCGCTCCGCGGCGCGTTGCATGAGGTCGCGCAGCTGCTGGGCGAACGCCCGGGTGGGCAGGGCCGGGCGCAGCGCCTCGGGCCAGCCGACCGTGTCCAGCGCCTCGTCGTCGCCGACGACCTCGAGAAGCTCACGGATGACGAGGTCCTGCTCCGGGCCGGTGAGCAGCCGGGGGGACGGCTCGCCGCGCTCGGCGGCCGCCCGTCGGAGCAGGCCGAAGGCGTACGCGTGGAAGGTGCGTACCAATGGCTCGTGGTAGGTCGCGCCGCCGATGCGGGCCTCGATGCGGTCGCGCAGCGCCGTCGCGCCGCGGCGGCCGAAGGTCAGCACCAGGATGCGTTCCGGGTCGACGCCCGCGGCGATGCGCTCGGCGACGGCCTCGACCAGCACGGTGGTCTTGCCCGTGCCGGGGCCGCCGACGACCAGCAGCGGGCCGTCGGTGTGCCCGGCGACATACCGCTGCAGCGGGTCGTCCAGCAGCGGGACCGCGGCGGGCGCGGGGCGGCGCACCAGCCGGTACGCGGGCCGGCGCACGGCCGCGGGGGTCGAGGTCACGGCACCAATGACACCACGCAGCTACGACAAAAACCGCTTCAGGGCTTCCCGATCGAGGCGCGCAGGCGTACGGGCATGGGCACGCGGTGCACCTCGGGTTTGCCCGGCGAGCCGAGCAGCAGCTCCACGGCCTTCCATCCGAGCTGGTAGTGCGGCAGGGAGATGCTGGTCAGCTGGGGTCGCAGCCACGCGGCGAGGTCGGAGTCGTCGAAGGAGAGCACCGACACGTCGTCGGGGACGGCCCGCCCGGATTCGCGGAGCGCCTGGTACGCCCCCAGCGCGATCCGGTCGTTCAGGCAGATCAGCGTGCGCGGGTTGAGCCCGTTCGCCAGCGCGGCGCGCACCGCCTCGTACGCGGGCTCCGGCCACCAGTCGCAGTCGATGGTGCCGGCGAGCTTGACCCCCGCGGCGCCGAAACCCTCGCGGATGCCGGCGAGGCGTTCGCGGCCGGCGAAGACGTGCTGGGCGGGGTTGCCGACGAGGTGGATGCCGTCCCGGTGACCCGCCTCGATGATCGTCTTGGCGGCGCTCCAGCCGGCGCCGACCTCGTCGGGGATCACCGCGTGGTACGCCGGCTTCGCCGCCCGCGTCAGGCAGTTGAGCAGGACGACGGGGTGGCCCTTGAGCACCTTGGGGATGCGGACGTACCGGGTGAACATGCTCGCGTACACGAAGGCGTCGACCTGCCGGTCGAGGAAGTCGGAGATGAGCTTGTCCTCGACGACCGCGTCCCCCTCGGTCTCGCCGATGAAGAGCAGGTGGCCGTGGGCGACCGCCGCGGCGAGCGCGCCGTGGATGGCGCGGCCGGCGTACGGGTCGGACGCCAGGGTGTCGGAGACCAGAGCGACGGTCTTGGTGACCTTCGTCCGCAGGCTCCGCGCCATGAGGTTGGGCCGGTAGTCCAGCTCCTGGGCCGCCCGGAGCACCCGTTGCCGGGCGTCCTCCGAGATCCGCATGTCGACGTGGCGGCCGGCGAGGACGAAGGACGCCGTACTGCGGGACACGCCGGCCCGCTGTGCGACCTGCAGCAGGGTCGCCCGTTGCTGGGGCATGACGCAGAGTCTTCCACGCGGCGTCCACGTCGCCGAGGTCGTCGGAGCACCTTTCGTGAAACTTCACGGGGGTCTGACGCATCGACGGCTCTTGACGCTCGGCCCGGAAGGGAGGAGCGTCACCGCTAAACCCATCTAGCAGACCCCCTGTCGGGCCGGCAGCCGCAGTCGCACCGGTTCGGCAGGGCTGGGGACGCCCTGCGGACTCCCTGACCTGTCCCCGCGGGCCAGGGCGGGCCGGCGTCTCCTCGCCGCCGCGGGCCGCCGTGGGCGCGCGGCGACGGAGCCCGGCCCGGCAGCGTCCAAGCCGCCGGCGCCGCGGGAGTGTCGCGCACCGGGCGCGCGTCCGGTGAGAGCGTGCCCCGGCGCGCCCACCGCGTCGCCCGGCGGGCTGCCGAGGCCCCTGGTCACGCCGGGGACGGATGACTACCGTCCCCGGCGTGACACCCGCGCCGCAAGCAGAGCGGGAAGGCGCCGGAAAGCGACGAGACGCCGCAGGCGAAGCGGGAAGGCGACTACGCCGCGAGCGCCTGCTCGACCGCGTCCAGCGCGGCGTCGATCGAGGTCACCAGGGTGACCTGCGCGAGCGCGGGCCGGCGGACGAACGCCGTCTCGGTGATCTCGCCCAGCCAGGTCCACAGTCCGCCGTAGAAGCCGTCCGGGTCGAGCACGACGATCGGCTTGCGGTGCAGGTCGAGGGTGGCCGTCGTCCACACCTCGAACAGTTCGTCCAGGGTGCCCAGACCGCCGGGCAGCGTCACGAAGGCGTCGGAACGCTCGATCATGATGTTCTTGCGGGCGCCCATGTCCGTGGTGACGACCAGCTCGTCCGCGGCGGCGTCGGCGACCTCGAGGTCCACCAGGGACTGCGGGATCACGCCGAGGGTGTGCGCGCCGCCGATCCGGGCGCCGTCGGCGACCGCGCCCATCATGCCGACGCAGCCGCCACCCGAGACGAGGGTGTGCCCGCGCGGGCCGAGGGCCTTGCCGAACGCGGTGGCGAGGTCGAGGTGCTTGCGGTCGATCACGGACGAGGAGGCACAGAAGACGCAGATGGCCGCCACGTCACCGCTTCCCGGAGCCGTTGGCGGCGCGGTCGGCGTCCACGATCATCTTGACCGCCTCCCCGACGTCGTCGGTCAGCGTGATGAGGTCCAGGTCGTCGGGGCCGACCTTGCCGTCGGCGAGCAGCCGCTGCTTGATCCAGTCGAACAGGCCGCCCCAGTATTCGGAGCCCATGAGGATGACCGGGAACCGGGTGACTTTGCGGGTCTGGACGAGCGTGACCGCCTCGAACAGCTCGTCGAGGGTGCCGAAGCCGCCCGGCAGCACCACGAACGCCTGCGCGTACTTGACGAACATGGTCTTGCGGACGAAGAAGTAGCGGAAGTCGATGCCGATGTCGACCCAGTCGTTGAGTCCCTGCTCGAACGGCAGTTCGATGCCGAGCCCGACCGACATGCCGCCCGCCTCGGTGGCACCGCGGTTGGCCGCCTCCATCACACCCGGGCCGCCGCCGGTGATCACCGCGTACCCGGCCTCGGCGAGGGCCGCGCCGAGGTCGGCGGCGAGCTCGCACTCGGGGCTGTCCGGCAGGCTGCGGGCGGAGCCGAAGACGCTGACCGCCGGGGGCAGATCGGCGAGGGTGTCGAAGCCCTCGACGAACTCCGAGAGGATCCGCAGCGCCCGCCAGGCGTCCTTCGTCTTCCACTCGCCCCGGTGGTGCGAGTCGAGCAGTTTCTCGTCGGCCGTGCTCGGTGGAATCGACTCACGCCGCAGCGTGACGGCGCCGCGATGACGCTCATGGGGTACGCGACCACGGCCGTTGGTGCTGTCCGTCATGGCACCCACGGTAGTGCGGACGGTCCGTAACCGGTGAATAACCGGTTGGGTTTCGGCAAGAGGATTGCGGCCCCGCGGCGTTTTGCCAGATTGAAGCAACGGACGGTAGCTCCGCGACGTCTGTACAGTTACCGACCCGCGCAGTTACCGACGCGCACGGCAGGCACGGCGACCGGCTCCGGCCGGGCATCTGGGCGAAGGAGCCACCGTGATGACCCGTTACGAGCGCATGAAGATGCAGCGCCGCATGCAGCGGCGGATCCGGCAGGTCGTCGAGGAGCGGCGCCTGGCGCTGGCCCTGCGGCCGCCGTCGGACCCGGCTTTCGACCCCGAGGCCACGGTGGAGATACCGCGGCCGCAACAGAGCTGACGATCAGTACGCCGCCAGCCAGCGGTGCAGCGTGGCCGCGCCGTCCCTGATCTTCCCGATCTCCACGTGCTCGTCCGGGGCGTGGGCCAGCATCGGGTCCCCCGGCCCGTAGTTCAGCGCGGGCACGCCCAGCGCCGCGAACCGGGACACGTCGGTCCAGCCCAGCTTCGCGGCCGGCTCGGCGCCCACCGCGGTCACGAAGTCGCGGGCCGGGGCCGCGTCCAGCCCGGGCAGCGCGCCGGGCGCCGAGTCGGTCACCTCGAGGTCGAAGCCGGCGAAGACCTCGTGCAGGTGGTCGAGCGCCTGCCGCTCCGTACGGTCCGGGGCGAAGCGCAGGTCGACCTCGACGGCGCACTCGTCCGGGATCACGTTGCCGGCCACCCCGCCGGAGATCCGTACGGCGTTGAGCCCTTCACGGTACGTACACCCGTCGATGGTCACCGTGCGCGGACGGTAGTCGTCGAGGCATCGCAGCACCTCCCCCGCGGCATGGATCGCGTTCACTCCCCGCCACGCCCGAGCGGGGTGTGCCCGGCGCCCGTGGGTGCGTACGGTCACCTTCAAAGTGCCCTGGCAGCCGGCCTCGACCACCCCGTACGTGGGCTCCAGCAGGACCGCGAAGTCGGCGGCCAGCCACTCCGGACGGTGTTGCGAGAGCAGGTGCAGTCCGTTGAACCGGCTCTCGATCTCCTCGGCCTCGTAGAACAGGAACGTCAGGTCGTAGCGCGGGTCCGGCAGGGTGGCCGCGAGGTGCAGAGCCAGGGCCACGCCCGACTTCATGTCCGCGGTGCCGCATCCGTAGATGAGGTCGTCCACGACGGTCGAGGGCAGGTTGCCGTTGACCGGCACGGTGTCGAGGTGCCCGGCGAGCACGACACGTCGCTCCCGGCCGAGGTCCGTCCGGGCCATCACCGTGTTCTGGTGGCGCTCGGTGCTCAGGTGCGGCGCCTGCCGCAGGACGTCCTCCACGCAGTCGGCGATGACCTTCTCGGCGCCCGAGACGGACTCGACGTCGACCAGGGTGCGGGTGAGCACCACCGGATCGACGAGAACGTCCGGGGTCAGGGGGTTTCCCATGAGCCGCACACTACCGGCCGGACATGCCCTAGTAGGGTTCCGCGGTGTGAGTAGTGCGATCTCGACCTCGGCAGCCTGGGGCATCGGCCTCGCCACCGTCACCGCCGACGGGACGGTCCTCGACACCTGGTATCCCACCGGCTATCTGGGCCTCGGCGCCCTCCCGGAGGAGCCGCCGACGCTGCCCGCCGGGCTGGTCGGCCCGAAGGCGCTCGCCGGCCTCTCCACCGTCGAGGTGCGCACCGAGGTCGGCTCGCTCGCCGACCCGGTCAAGGACTCCGCGGACGCGTACCTGCGGCTGCACCTGTTGTCGCACTGCCTGGTGCGGCCCAACGAGCAGAACCTCGACGGCATCTTCGGCAAGCTGGCCAACGTGGCGTGGACCTCGGCCGGCCCGTGCCCGCCGGACCGGGTGGACGAGCTGCGCCTGATCGAGCGCGCGGCCGGCCGGCACCTCTCGGTGTACGGCGTCGACAAGTTCCCGCGGATGACGGACTACGTGGTGCCGTCGGGCGTACGCATCGCCGACGCGGACCGGGTGCGGCTCGGTGCGCACCTGGCGAGCGGGACCACCGTCATGCACGAGGGGTTCTGCAACTTCAACGCCGGCACGCTGGGCACGTCGATGGTCGAGGGCCGCATCGTGCAGGGCGTCGTGGTGGGCGACAGCTCCGACGTCGGCGCGGGTTCGTCGATCATGGGCACGCTCTCCGGCGGCGGCAAGGACAAGGTGTCGATCGGCGAGCGCAGCCTGCTCGGCGCGAACGCGGGCATCGGCATCTCGCTCGGCGACGACTGCGTGGTCGAGGCGGGCTGCTACATCACCGCCGGCTCGAAGATCACCCTGCCGGACGGCCGCGTGGTCAAGGCGCGCGAGCTGTCGGGCGTCGACAACCTGCTGTTCTGGCGCAACTCCGTCACCGGCGCGCTCGAAGCCCGCCCCCGCAAGGGAACGGGCATCGAGCTCAACGCGGCGCTGCACGCCAACGACTGACCGGGCTCACGGCGCCTTGATGGTGACCGGCTTGTTGAAGTCGTAGAAGTCGATGGTGGCGAGCGGGTCCTGCCCCTCGATCGTGCCGCCGATGCGACGGACGAGGTTGTCGGCCACCCAGATGTCGACCGTCACCGGGGAGCTGTAGGAGGCGAGGCCGTCGAGGCCGAACCAGCCGAGCTCGGTGTCCGGCAACTTCGCCAGCGCGACATCCGGGTCGGCCGCGCTCGTGCGTTCCGCGATGCTGAGGCGGTAGTGCGTGGCCTCCACGCCGCGGACGCTCTCCGTGCCGATCCTCTGCACGTTCCCGTCGCTGACGGCGGCGCGGACGACGTCACCCGCCGCCTTGGTGAACGGCACCATCTTCTCCTCGGCGGAGAGCTTCTTGCGCGTGGTCTTGCCGCCGGCCGGCGTGGTGTACCGCACGTCGCCCACGACGATCGTGGTCTCGGAGGTCCCCTCGCCCTTCGTGACGATGCGCCAGTCGTCGCCGTTCACCTCGCCCTCCGCGCTGAAACCGCCACCGCCGTGCACGGCCTCGCTGAACTTCAGCGACTTGACGTTCTGCGTCTTCTCGGCGGCGGCCAGCAGGATCGACGGGCCGGAGGCGGTCGGCGACACGCTCGGCTGCGAATTGCCGGTGACCGCGACGGTCACCGCGACGGCCGCGGCCGCAACGCCCATGACCAGGGCGGCGATGACCGCGCGCCGCTTGCCCCGGCGCGGGGCGGCCGGCGTCCGGTCGACTCGGATCGGTGTGCTGGTCTGCGTCATGGACTTCTCCAGAATGGCTCGGTAGCGGGCTGATCCCGGCGCCGGAGGGGCGTCACGGAGAACGGGATCCAGCGCGCCGAGCCGCTCGATTCCACGGTCGTCGTCGGCGGTCATCAGCGATCACTCCCCTTTCCGCGGGATTCGGTCCGTACCTGTGCGGCATCGGGAGGATCTCGCCGCTCGAGTTCGCGGGAAAGGCGGGCACGTGCTTTGTAGAGGCGCGACGACACATTCGCCGCCGTAATGCCGAGAACGGTGGCCATGTCCGAGACGCTCAATCCGTCCCAGGCGCGCATGAGCAGCAGATCCCGGTCTTCCTCGGACAGCTCTGCCAGCGCCTCCCAGACGAGCCCGTCCTGCTGGTACGCGACCGGTTCCCCCTGCAGGGTCGCCAGCCGCAGGTGCAGGTTGCGTTGCCGCCGGGCCGACCGCCGGTGGTTCGCCAGGACGTTGCGGGCCACGCCGAAAAGCCATAACCGGCCGTCGGTGGCGGGTATCTGCGTACGCCTGCGCCAGGCGACGGAGAACGTCTCGGCGGTGACGTCGTCGGCGTCGGAGCCGGAATCCGTACGCCGGCGCGCGAATCCCCACACGTCCGTGAAGTTCGCCGCGAAGAACCCGTTGAATTCTTCCTCGGTCATGCAGCTCCTCCGCCCTAGGTTGCCACCCTTCCTGTCCGGCAGGATCCGGATCTCGCCGGTCAGCGGAGAACTTCTCCGGCGGCGGCGCGGACGGCCGCGGTCAGCGTCGTGAGGACGGTGGATTCCAGGCGCCAGTACTGCCAGTACAGCGGCACGTCGAGAGGGCGTCCCGGGGTGAGCTGCGTCAGGCGGCCGGCGGCCAGGTCGGGGCCGGCGAGCTGCTCCGGCACCATGCCCCAGCCGAGGCCCAGGCGGATCGCGTCGACGAAGGCGGCGGCGGCCGGGACGTAGTGGATCGGTGGGTCGAGGTGGCGGCGCGTCACCGACGCGAGGAAGCGGTGCTGCAGCCGGTCCTTGCGGTTCAGCACGATCATCGGCGTCGTCGCGAAGTCGTCGAACACCCCGGGCGCCGCCACGGCGAGGTAACGCATCGCGCCCAGCCGTTCGACCCGGCAGCCCTGCACGGCGGTGTGCTGCGCGGTCACCGCGGCCATGGCCGTACCGGCCCGGAGCAGGTCGGCGGTGTAGTCCTGGTCGTCCTGGTGCAGGTCGAAGCTGAGCGCCGGTTCGGCGGGCAGGGCGGCGAGCGCCGGCAGGAACCAGGTGTGCAGCGAGTCGGCGTTGACGACCACCGCGATCCGGGTACGCCCACCGCCGCCGAGTGCACCGCGGGCCGCGTCGAGGGCCTCGCGTTCCAGCAGCGCGACCTGGCCGGCGAGGCGTACCAGGGCCTGGCCCGCCTCGGTCGGCTCGGCCGGTTTCGTGCGCCGGACGAGCACCTGCCCCACGGCCTGCTCCAGCGCCTTGACCCGCTGGCTGACGGCCGAGGGCGTCACGTGCAGCGCCCGGGCGGCCGCGTCGAAGCTGCCCTCGCCGATCACCGCCTGGAACGTGGCCAGCTGCACCGCGTCCATCAGTTCTCCTTAAGTTCCTGAAGAATCTTTAGCTGGAGCACAGCATGGCACCGCCCTAGCGTGAACGTCGTGCTCACCTCCGCCCTCGCCGGCTTCGCGGCGTCCGTCGTGCTCATCGTCGCCATCGGCGCGCAGAACGCCTTCGTGCTGCGCCAGGGCCTGCGGCGGGAACACGTACTCCCGGTGGTGGTCGTCTGCGCCGTCTCCGACCTCGCGCTGATCACGGCCGGCATCGCCGGCCTGGGCGCCGTCGTGGCCGCGCGCCCGGTGGCCGTCACGGTGATCCGGTGGGCCGGGGCCGCCTTCCTTCTGGCGTACGCCGTGACGGCAGCGAAGCGGGCACTCAGGCCGGCCACCCTCTCGCCCACCGGCCGCGGCCCCGCCACCCTGCGCGCGACGCTGCTCACCTGCCTCGCGCTGACGTACTTGAACCCGCACGTCTACCTGGACACGGTCCTGCTGCTCGGCGCGGTCGCACAGCAGCACCCGCACCGGTGGTTCTTCGGGCTGGGAGCCGCCGCGGCCAGCGCGGTGTGGTTCACCGGTCTCGGCCTCGGCGCACGGCGGCTGGCACCGGTCCTCGCGCGGCCCGCGGCGTGGCGGGTCCTCGACGGCCTGATCGCGGCCGTCATGGCCGGGCTCGCCGTCGCCCTGCTTGCTTAGACACCCATCGACCGATTTGCACGTATCGAGTAGACACGGGCGCATGCGAAGACTCCTCGTGTCGGCCGCGCTCGCCGCGGCCCTCGTGATCGGATCCGGAGGGCAGGCCTGGGCCGCCCCGGATCCGGATCCCGTCGGCCTCCCCGCCGGCTGGTCCGTCCAGGACGGACATCTGACCTGGCACTCCGACAAGCGGGTGCCGATGGGCGACGCGGCCGTCGAGTTCTGGGCCGGCGACCGCCTTCTGGGCCGGCCGCTCGCCCAGCGCGACCAGCGGACGTTCCGCCTCGACCTGCACGAAGTGACCAGCCTCGACTCCCTGCAGGTCCGGGCGGGCGGCAAGCGCCTGGACGAGGCCGCCCCGCCCGCCGCCCGCCGCCGGTCCGCCGCGCCTGCCGTGAGCGCTCCCGCGCCGCTGGCCGAGAACCCCGTCGATCCCGGCGTCAAGGGTCCGTACCGGACGGTCCGCGGCGAGTACTCGCTGGCCGGCGTCAAGCTCCCCGACTTCCCGGCGAAGGTCGAGATGCAGGCCGTGGTCGTCGCGCCGAAGGGCGCGCCGGGCAAGCGGCCTCTCGCGCTGTTCCTGCACGGACGGCACTCCATCTGCTACAACGGCGCCGACGAGGACGCCCCGCAGGACTGGCCGTGCCCCGCGGGCACCAAGCCGATCCCGAGCTACCGCGGCTACCTGCAGGCGCAGGAGCTGCTGGCCTCGCAGGGCTACGTCACGGTCTCCATCTCGGCGAACGGCATCAACGGCCAGGACTTCGCGGCCGAGGACGGCGGCGCGCAGGCCCGCTCCTCGCTGGTCCGCCAGCACCTGGCGAAGTGGGCGGCCTGGGCCGGCAGCGGCCGCTCCGGCGCGCCCGCGATCGTCCGGTCCGCGCCCCGCGCCGACCTGTCCAAGGTGTTCCTGATGGGCCACTCCCGCGGCGGTGAGGGCGTCAGCCGCGCCGCGATGGACACGCTCACCCCGCCGCCCGCGGCGCAGGACGGCTACCACGGCAAGGTCCGCTGGACGATCCGCGGCCTGCTGCTCATCGGCCCGACCATCTTCGGGCACAACCCGGTGCCGGACGTGCCGTCGGCGACGATCCTGCCCGGCTGCGACGGCGACGTCTCCGACCTGCAGGGCCAGATCTTCATCGACGAGACCCGCGGCGTGAGCCGGGGCAAGGCGCTGCACAGCTCGCTCTACGTGATCGGCGCCAACCACAACTACTTCAACACCGAGTGGACGCCGGGACAGGCGGCCGCACCGGCGTGGGACGACTTCTGGAGCGAGGAGCCCGACCCGGTCTGCTCCCCCGGCACGCCCACCCGCCTCACCGCGCCGCAGGAGCAGCAGGTCGGCGCCACGTACATCGCGGCCGCCGCGCGGCTCTTCGTGGGCCGCGACGACCGCGTACGGCCGCTGCTCGACGGCAGCGGCGTCCGGGCCCCGTCGGCCGACCCGGCACGGGTGCTCAGCCACGCCATCGGCGCCCAGCGCACGGCCGCGCTGATCCCGTCGCCGTCCGTGGCGACCAGCGCCGGCGCCCGCATCTGCACCGAGGTCGCCGACGATGCCAGCGCCTGTCTGGACCCCGCGGACTACACGCAGCGCTCGGCGCACTTCGTCTCGTTCAACGGCGTCTCGCCCGAGCCCGGCCGGTACGCGGCCGACCTCACGTGGTCGTCCGCGGACAAGCCGATCACGCTGACCGCGGCGCGGCCGGTGTCGCTGGCGGGCCACCGCTCCCTCGCGCTGCGGCTCATGGTCGCGCCGAACACCACGGGCAACCGCTTCGGCGTCGCCGTGATCAGCCCGACCGGGCACCGTACGCAGCTGGGTGAGGTGCGCGCCGACGGGCTGCCCGGCACCGAATACACGACGTCGTACTGGGCGCAGGAACTGCGGGTGCCGCTCAAGGGGCTGCACGGCAAGGTCGCGAAGCTCGAGCTGACGCCGCGTACGGCGAGCGGCCGGGCGTTCCTGGTCGACGCCTGGGGCTGGAACCCGGGCACGCCCGACCCGCGCGAGGCCTCGCTGCCGCGCATCGACATCGGCACCCTGAAGGTCAAGGAGGGCGACTCGGGGACCAAGACGTACCAGGTGCCGGTCAAGATCACCGGCCGGGGCGGCGGCACGGTCCGGCTGTTCATGATCGACTCGGTCACGTACCAGAGCACGTCGTGGCTCGCGACCGTCCGCCCCGGCGCCCGCACCATCCCGGTGCCGGTCAAGGTCGAGGGCGACACCCTGTACGGCCAGGACGAGGGCAAGATGCTCGGCGCCAAGGCCGAACGCGGCTTCGTGATCGGCGACTACCAGGGCGGCATCGACGTCCGCAACGACGACCCGGCGCCGAAGCTGAGCCTGGGGACGGTGACGGACAAGGTGGCCGAGGGCGGCACGCTGCGCTGGCAGATCAAGCTGTCCGCGCCGGCCGAGACGCCGTTCGACATCTGGGCGTCGCCGCTGAAGCCGGCGAGCGGCACCGAGCTGTCCAGCACCGACGTCGACCCGGCCTGGTTCCAGGAGTACGCGTACGAGGACCCGGAGCCGTCCCGGCCGCTGTCGTCGACGTATCTGACCCCGTACACGACGATCGAGCCGGGCAAGACCAGCGCTGAGATCACCGTCCCGACGGTGACCGACAGCCTCGCCGAGTCCGACGAGGTCGTGCAGCTGCAGTTCTCGGAGGACTCCGGCCTGGGCACGGTCACCGGTACGGTCACGAACGGCTGACCTCGGACCGCGTCACCCCTCCGGGTACTGGGAGAACCGCACCATGTTCCCGGAGGGGTCGCGGAAGGCGCAGTCGCGGACGCCGTACGGCTGATCGATCGGTTCCTGGAGCACGTCGGCGCCGGCCGCCCGTACCCGGTCGAAGGTCTTGTCGCAGTCGTCGGTGCGGAAGATGACGCCCGGCAGCAGCCCCTTGGCCAGCAGGTCCGCGGTGGCCTGCCGGTCGGCCGCCGAGGTGTGCGGGAAGTAGCCCGGGATCTCGAGACCGATCTCGACGCCGGGCTGCTCCGGCGCTCCCAGCGTCAGCCAGCGGCTGTCCTCGAACATGGCGTCGGCACGCACCTCGAGGCCGAGCACGTCGCGATAGAAGGTCAGAGCCTCGTCGTAGTCGTGGACGACGAGGAAGCAGTGCGAGAGCGAGATCGTCATGCCCCTCACGCTAGGGCCGCGCGGGGCGCCGGCGCTTCTCCGGATCTGACCGGTTGGCCCAGGCCACGGGCGATGCACCCGGGTACGGCCGCGACACCGTCGTGGGCCGCGGCCCGGTAGGCGCTCGGCGTCTGCCCGACCAGTTCGGTGAAACGGGCGCTGAACGAGCCGAGCGACGTACAGCCCACCTGGACGCACGCCTCGGTCACGCTGACGTCGCCGCGGCGCAGCAGGGCCTTGGCCCGTTCGATGCGGCGGGTCATCAGGTACGAGTACGGGGTCTCGCCGTACTCGGCGCGGAAGCGGCGCGCGAAGTGGCCCGCGGACATGTGCGCCGTACGGGCGAGCGCCGGGACGTCGAGCGGCTGGGCGTACTCGCGGTCCATCCGGTCCCGGGCCCGGCGCAGCAGCGGAAGGTCGTCGGGGTTGCCCCGGCGCCGCCGGCCCGTCACCATCTCGACTCACGTGCCATGCCGAGCACGATGACACAGATCCGCGGCGGATTTGACCCTCGACCTGGTCGAGGCACCAGGGTTCGGCGGTGTGGAGAGCGAGATGCGCGGAATCGGCGAGGTGTCCCGGGCCAGCGGCCTCGGGGTGAGCGCCCTGCGGTTCTACGACCGGGCCGGCGTGCTCGTGCCGGCCGAGGTGGACCCGGTGACCGGCTACCGGCGGTACGGCGAGGAGCAGATCCTCGCCGCCCGCCTGGTGGCCGGGCTGCGCCGGGTCGGCATGCCGGTCGCGGACATCGGCCGGGCGGTCGCGGAGCTGGCCGATCCCCGGGCCGTCCGCAAGCTGCTCGACGAGCATCTGCGCCGGCTGGAGGACGGCCTCGCCGACGCCCGCCGTGAGCTCTCCCGGCTCCATCACCTGCTGGACGACGAGGAGAACACCATGACCCGCATCAGCCTGCCCGCCGCCGCGCTCGCCGCCGCCCTCGACGCGGTGCGCTTCGCCGCCTGCGCCGACCCGGCCCTGCCGATGATCAACAGCATCCTGCTGGAGACCGGCGCCGACGGCGTGCTGACCGTGGCGGCCACCGACCGGTTCCGGCTGGCCGTCGCCGAGGCCGCCGCCACGGTGGCCGGCCCGCCGGTCCGGGTGGCCGCCCCGCTGCCCTTCATCGACGAGCTGCGCCCGCTGCTCACCGGAGACGTCACCCTGATCCTGGACGACGCGTCGCTGGTCGCCGAGACGGCCGGGCGTCGCGTCGAGGGCCGCCCGATCGAGGCGGGGTGGCCGGATCACCGTCGTCTCGTGACCCTCGACTCCCCCGGCGCCCGGCGCGTCACCGTGGACGGGTCCGAGCTGCGCAGCGTCCTGCGGGCGGCCACCACGGTGACCCACGAGCACGAGGGCACCAGGTTCGAGGTGGCGATCCTCACCATCGACCCGGCCGGCGAGCTGCGTACCGCCGATCCGGACGCCTGGGCCGCCGACGCCGACGCGCACGTGGCGGTCAACCGGGAGTTCCTGCTGCAGGCGCTGGACGCGGGCGGCCCGGGGCAGCTGGTGCTGGAGCTGGACGGCCCGATCAAGCCGCTGGCCGTACGCGGCACCGCCGGGTTCTCCATTCTCATGCCGGTACGCCATTGAACCGGTAGCGTCGTCCCAGGCCGACTAGTACGATCCCGAATCCCCGAGTGCGATGCATTTGTCGTCTGGCGTTGACACTCAGTCCTGAATCTCCGAGGCCGATCAAGAGGTAGTGACGCCAGTTTTCACCGGCAGGCACACACACGGCCTGGGCAGGTTGCGTTGAGTGCAGACGAGCGCTACTCCGTCGAGGGTCGCCCGAGCGATGCACGCCGATGGCGTGCCGCCGGGCGACGCTCGGCCACCGCCGTCTCCGTCGCGGACCAGCCGAGTGTCCGTCCGGTGCCGGACCTGGAGGCGCTGCGGCGCCTGGAGGCGGCGGGGTCATCGGGACCGTCCGGGCGCGACGGCGCGGCCCGGGCCCGCCGGGACTCGCTGCTGAGCCGGGCGATGATGGCGCACATCGCCGTCAGCTTCTGCCTCGTCGGCGTCTACATGGTGTTGCCGGGGCCGATCGTGGCGGCGTGGGCCTTGATCGTCCTGTCGTCGCTGACCGCCTTCGTCGTCGGCGTCACGCTGAACGCGCCCCGGCGCCGGGGACCGTGGCTGCTGCTCGGCGGCGGCTACGCCGCCTTCGTGGCGGGCACGGTGGTGGCCCTGCTCACGCCCGGTCAGTTCCCCTCACCGGCGGATCTGGTGTTCCTCGGGGTCTCGTCGCCCCTCCTGGTGGCCGGGCTGGTCGGGCTGACCCGGTCGGGCGCGCGGCTGCCCGACCGCGCCGGCATGCTGGACGCGGTCATCCTCACCGTCGGCGTGGGATTCCTCGCCTGGACGTTCCTGATCAACCCGTTCCTGCAGGATCCGACGCTGAGCCCGCTGGAGAAGGCTGTCTCGATCGCGTACCCGCTGTCGGATCTGCTGATTCTGGCGATCCTGGCCCGGCTGGGCGTGAGTGCGACCCGCAACACCAGCCTGGTCTTCCTGCTGATCTCCGGTGCGGCGCTGCTGACCGCGGACACGCTGTACGGGCTCAGCCGGCTGGGCGGCTTCTGGCAGCTCGGCAGCCCGAGCGACGTGGGCTGGCTGCTCTTCTGCATCGCGGGTGGGGCGGCCGCTCTGCACCCGTCGATGATCCGCGCCACCGAGCCGCAGGTGCTCAGCAGCACGGAGATCTCACTGCGCCGCGGTGTGCTGATCGTGGCGTCGCTGCTGGCCCCCGCGGCCCTGCTGGTGCAGGCGCTGCGCGGCCCGGTCACCGACGGCATCCTCATCGCCGCCGCCTCCGCCGCGCTGATCCTGCTGTCGCTGGCACGCATGTCCGCCGTCGCCACGGGCCTGCGCCAGACGCTGGCCCGCGAGCGCGAGCTGCGGCTGGCGTGCGAGGCGTTGCTCGTCTCCACCGAGGTCGAGGAGGCCAACGACGTCGTACGCCGCGCGGTGGGGCACATGCTGCCGCCCGGCACGCAGCACCGGGTGGTCCTGGCGGTGCACGACGACCCCGTGGTCACCCCGGACGGCCCGGTCGCCGCCGGCGGTTCGCTGGGCGGCGCGCTGGAGCTGCGGTACGTGGTGACGCTGCCGCCCGAGGTCGCGGAGCCGCTGGCGACGTACGAGCTCGCCCTGTACTGCCGGCTGGCGGTCGGCCGGACGTGGATCGGCGACCTGTACGTCGGCGCGGACGAGCTCGCGCTCATCGACCTGCAGGAGGCGCTGCCGGTGCTGGCCGGCCAGGCCGCCACGATGATCGACCGCATCCGGCTGAACCGGGAGATCAGCCGGCGGGACAGCCAGGCGTACTTCCGGACGCTGGTGCTCAACGCCACCGAGGTGATCGCGATCCTCGGCGACGACAACCGGATCACGTACGTGAGCCCCGCGGCCGAGCCGGTGATCGGCACGGCCGACCTGGTCGGCACCGGCGTGCTGGACCTCATCGACCCGGAGCAGCGCGACGACGTGCGCCGGGAGCTGGACGCGGCCCGCACCGGCCCGTCCGTCGAAGCGCTCAACCTGTGGCGGGTACGCCGTACCGACGGCCGGCTGATCTACACCGAGGCGGCGATCGGCGACATGCGCTCGGAGCCGGGCGTCCAGGGCCTGGTCATCACGCTGCGCGACGTCACCGAGCGCCGCCGCCTCGAGCAGGAGCTGATCGCCCGCGCGTACGTGGACCCGCTGACCGGGCTGGGCAACCGGCTGCAGTTCCAGGACGACGTGGCCGCGGCCGCCGCGGGCCGGGAGAGCGGCACCTGCGGCGTCATGATCTGCAACGTCGACGGGTTCCGGACGGTCAACGACACGATGGGCCACGAGGTCGGCGACGAGTTGCTGATCGTCGTGGCGAAGCGGCTCTCCGCGGCGCTCGCCGGCCGGGGCAGCGTCGCCCGCCTGGGCGCCGACGAGTTCGGCATCGTGATCCGCGACGCGCCGGACGTGGCGTACCTCGAGAAGCTCGCGGACCAGGTCGTGGGCGTCTCCGCCGAGTGGTTCCACGTGGGCGGGAGCCTGGTGGCGGCGTACCTGCGCGCGGGCGTGTCCACCACCGCCGACGCCGGCACCGCCAAGGAGCTGCTGGGTCAGGCGGACGTCGCCCTGGACACGGTGACGGCGGGTGACGGGCCGCGGTGGCGGCGTTACGAGGCCTCGCTGCACGAGGAGGTCCTCGACCGGATGCAGCTGCGCAAGGACCTGGACCGCGCGTTCGCCGAGGACGCGTTCCGGCTCGCCTACCAGCCGATCGTCGAGCTGGGCAGCACGCGGACGGTCGGCTTCGAGGCGCTGCTGCGCTGGCAGCACCCGGAGCGCGGGATGGTCTCGCCGGCCGTCTTCATCCCGCTCGCCGAGGAGTCGGGACTGATCGTCGAGCTGGGCGCCTGGGTGCTGCGGACGGCCGTGGCCACCGCTGCCGCCTGGCGCCGGGAGCACCCGCGGGACACGCCGTACGTGAGCGTCAACGTCTCGGTGCGGCAGTTCCGTTCGCCGGACTTCGTGGACCAGGTCTTCGCGGAGCTCGCCCGCTCCGGGCTGCCCGCGCACCTGCTCACGCTGGAGATCACCGAGAGCCTGCTGCTGGGCGAGCACGAGCGGATCCACAGCGACATCGCGCGGCTGCGCCAGGCCGGGATCAAGATCTCCATCGACGACTTCGGTACGGGCTACTCCTCGCTGAGCTACCTGCACCGGGTCCCGGTGGACACGCTGAAGCTGGACAAGTCGTTCGTGGACACCATCACCGGCTCGCAGCAGCAGCTCGACCTGGTCCGCGGCATCATCCAGCTGGCCGGGACGCTGAACCTGGACGTGGTGGCCGAGGGCATCGAGACCGAGGAGGAGCACCGGCTGCTGGCCGAGGCGGGCTGCCGGCTGGGACAGGGCTTCCTCTTCGCGCGCCCGCTCACCGAGGAGGACGCTTATCGGCGAATCGCGCAGGCCGCGCCACCGGTGGAGTCCGAGTGAGCGCATCGTCACAATAAGCTTTACTTAATGGACGGTGCGTCACTACCTATGCCTAGCATCGCGCATGCTCCTCCCCGCCCCCAACGCATCGTCCCCCGCTGCCGAGTCCGCCTACCGCAGCATCGCCGAGCTGACCCGCGCCGGGCTGTGGGACCAGGTCATCGACGAGGTCGACGGCCGCAACATCCGGATCGGCGACCGCTGGCACGTCGACTACGCGTCCTGCAACTACCTGGGCCTCGACCTGGACGAGGAGATCCAGGCGGCGATCGGCGACCAGGTGCGGCGCTGGGGCACGCACCCGAGCTGGTCGCGCATGCTGGGCAGCCCGCGGCTCTACCCCATGATCGAGGAGCGGCTCACCGCTCTGCTCGGCGCGCCGGACACCCTGGTCCTGCCGACGATCAGCCAGATACACCTGTCCGTCATCCCCGCGCTGGCCGGCAAGGGTCACGTGCTGATGGACTCACGCGCCCACCGCACCATCTACGACGGCTGCGTGCACGCCCGGGCGCTCGGCGCCACCCTGCAGCGGTTCCGTTCCGAGGACGTGCAGCACCTCGCCGAGCTGCTGGCCGCCGTCCCCGCGGGCGAGCCGGTGCTGGTCTGCATGGACGGCGTCAACAGCATGACCGGCAACACTCCGGACGTGCCGGCGTTCGCGGAGCTGTGCCGCCGCCACGACGCCACGCTCTACATCGACGACGCGCACGGCTTCGGCATCATCGGCGAACGTACCGACGACGAGACGTCGCCGTACGGCAGCCGCGGCAACGCCGTGATCCGCCACTACGGGCTCGACTACGACAACGTCGTGCTGGTGGGCGGCTTCTCCAAGGCGTACTCCTCGATGCTGGCCTTCGTCGCCTGCACCACGCCGGTCAAGGAGCACCTCAAGATCGCGGCTCCGCCGTACCTCTACTCCGGGCCGGTGCCGACCGCGTCGCTCGCGACCGTCCTCGCCGGGCTCGAGGTCAACGACGTCCGCGGCGACGTGCTGCGCGGCGAGCTGTTCCGCAAGACCCGGCGGGTGCTCGACCACCTCGACGGCATGGGCGTGCAGACCCCCAACCTGACCGGCTACCCGCTCGTGCAGATCCCGCTCGTCGACGGCGAGAACCTGCCCGAGGTGGCGCGCACCCTGCTCGAGCGGGGCATCTACGTGACGCTCGCGCCGTACCCGGGCGTACCCAAGGACCAGGTCGGTTTCCGCATCCAGATGACCGCCGCGCACACCGACGAGCAGGTCGACGGCCTGCTGCACACGCTCACGGAGCTGGACGGGGCGCTGCGTCACCGCTGACCGGATCCGCGCGCAGGTCGCGTACCCAATGGGCGCAGCGCAGCGGGCGCCCCTCGTAGTCGAGGTCGCAGTCCTCGCCGCGGGTGAAGCCGAGCTTGCGCAGGATGGCGTTGGACGGGCCGTTCGTGACCGCGGGGAAGGCGTGCAACAGCCCCACCCCGCGGTCCAGCGCGTGCGGAAGGAGCTGCTGGAACGCCTCGAAGGCGACGCCGCGCGCCTGGTGGCCGGGGACGAGCATGGCGCCCAGCTCGTGGATCGGCTGCGACTCCCACTCGGACCGCCAGATCGCGATGACGCCGACCGGCGACGCCTCGTCCTCCGGCAGGATGGTGAAGATCAGATCACCGCCGGCGACCTCCTCGAGCCGCCGCCGGTGCACCCGGTCGGCGTGCTCCTCATCGCCGACGCCGCCGAGATGCCCCACGACCTGCGGATCGGTCTCCAGCCGCAGGGTCAGCCCACGGTCCTCATCGGCGTACGGACGAAGTCGCATGGCTTCTGCCTACCAGCTCGCCGGTGGGCGGCGCGACACCGCCGAGCAGCTGGACGAGCAGCTCGTCCCGGTCGGTGAGCACCGCGCCGAGCAGCCGCCGCCCCACCGCCAGCAACGCGACGACGTCCGGGGTGCTGAGGGCGTACACCACCAGGGAGCCCTCCCGCGTGGAGGTCACGATGCCGGCGCGGCGCAGCACGGACAACTGCTGCGACAGGTTCGACGCCTCGACGTCGATCTCGGCCAGCAGGTCGCGTACCGGCAGCGGACCGTCCTGCAGCAGCTCCAGCACCCGGATCCGGACGGGGTGCCCGAGCGTCCGGAACAGCTCCGCCTTCGCCTGGTAGAGGGGCTTGGACACGCCTGAACCCTCGCAGAACCCGGCCGGCGGCGACGTACGCCCGGTGCGACGGCCGGACTTTGCTGAATTGAGCAGTTGAAGAAGTTCGCACATCGGGTGCGATCCCGCCGCCGCCGTCCGGGCCATCCTCGGCATCGACACAAGTCATGACAGGAGGACCCCATGCCGGAGATGGACGTCGCTCTCAAGGACGCGATGCAGATCAGTGGCGCGCTCGGCGCCGCACTCGTCGATTCCGGGAGCGGGATGGCGCTGGGGCTCGTCGGCGGCAAGGCGGACTTCGACATGACCGTCGCCGCGGCCGCCACCACCGACGTGGTGCGCGCGAAGCTGCGCACGATGCAGATGCTCGGCCTCGACGACTCCATCGAGGACATCCTCACCACGATGAACAACCAGTACCACCTGATCCGGCCGCTCACCTCGCGCAGCGGCGCCGGACTCTTCCTCTACCTGGCGCTCGACAAGGGCAAGGCCAACCTGGCGATGGCCCGGCACCAGCTGCGCCGCATCGAGGCGACGATCGACCTGTGACCGAACCGGCCTGACAGGCGACTGCGGACCGGCGAGACTGGTGGCGTGGATGAGGCAACCCGGGCCCGGTGGGCCGCCTGCACCGACTCGTTCCTCGGCAACGGCCTCGTCCGTCCCCGGGACCTGATCGCCACCGTCGACCCGGACGCCGCGCCGGACGTGTACGGCGAGGGCGGCGCCGTCACCGAGCTGGAACGCTACGTTGCCGCCCTGCTCGGCAAGCCGGCCGCCGCCTTCCTGCCCAGCGGCACGATGGCCCAGGCGGCGACCCTGCGCGTGCACGCCGACGCCCGGGGGCCGCGGACCGTGGTGTGGCACCCGTACTGCCACCTCGAACGGCACGAGGGCCAGGGCTATCAGCGGCTGCACCAGCTCACCGGGCGGCACGCCGGCGAGCTGGACCGGGTGCTCACCCTCGACGACCTGCAGGCGGTCGCCGAGCCGGTCGCCGCGCTGCTGCTGGAGCTGCCACAGCGCGACCTCGGCGGCCGGCTCCCGCCCTGGGACGAGCTCGTCGCCCAGACCGGCTGGGCCCGCGACCGGGGCGCCGCCGTCCACCTCGACGGCGCCCGGCTCTGGGAGGCCACCGCCGGGTACGAGCGCTCCCCCGCGGAGATCGCCGCGCTCTTCGACACCGTGTACGTGTCGTTCTACAAGGGCGTCGGGGCGTTGCCGGGCTGCTGCGTGGCCGGCTCCGAGACCGACATCGCCCAGGTCCGCGAGTGGCGCGGCCGGCTCGGCGGAACGTTGTACGCGATGTGGCCGGCCGCCTCGTCCGCGCTCACCCTGCTCGACGCGGCGCTCGACGAGATGCCGGCCCGGATGCGGCACGCCCGGGCCATCGCGGAGGCGCTGGCCGGCGTACCGGAGATCCGCGTCGTGCCGGACCCGCCGCAGACGCCGATGATGCACCTGCTGTTCGCGACGTCCGCGGAGGCCTACCGGACGAACGCGAAGCGGCTGGCGGAGGAGACCGGCCTGTGGGTGTGGCCCAGCGCGGCGACGACGGGCGACCCCGGCGTGGTCCGCACCGAGCTGTCGGTGGGCCGGGCGACGCTGCGCCACAGCCCCGCGGCGATTGCGGAGATCGTCGCGGGGCTGTGCGTCTAGCGAGCCGGCTCGGGCGCGACCCTGATCAGCCGGTCGTGCAGACCGTGCCGTTCAAGGTGAACGCCGTGGGCAGCACGTTCGGTCCGCTGTAGGAGCCGACGAAGCCGACCGACGTCGTGCCCTGGGCGGCGATGGCCGCGTCGCTCGTCACGCGGACCGTTGTGCCGGTCTGCTGCCAGGTCGCGTTCCAGCCGCTGCTGACGGTCTGCCAGCCCGTCGGCCAGGTGAAGGCCAGCGTCCAGCCGGCCACCGGCGCGGCCGTGTTGTTGGTGATGTCGATCGAGCCGACGAAGCCGTTGCCCCAGTCGTTGGTGTCGGCGAAGCGGACGGTGCACGCCGACTGCGCCGGTGTCGCCGTCGTGAACGTGAGCGGGAGCGACGACCAGGAGGCCGTGCCGCCGGTGTCGCGGGCCACCACCGTGACGGTGTACCGGCGGCCCGGCTCGAGGTTGCGGGCCGTGAAGGACGTGCCGGTGGTCTCGCCGAGCTGCTCGCCGGCCCCGGCCGTCTGCCGGTACACCTCGTACTTCGCGATCGGGCGGGAACCGGCCCGCGCGGCCGGCCAGGAGATCGTCGCCGTGCGGTCGGTGACCGCGCCGACCACCGGCCGGCCCGGCTGCTGCGGCGGCGCGGCGTCCGGGCGGGCCGGGTGCAAGGTCAAGAGCGTCAGCGAGTACGCGGGGAGCACCTGGCCGGACACGTCGCCGGTGCCACCGGTCTGCACGGCGTCCCCGCCGTTGCGGTACGACGAGACGGCCGGCGCGGCGGCGGACGGCGTCCACCCGTGGAAGGTGAGGGCGGCGGTGTGCGCCCGGTCCGGGTCCTTGTTGACCAGCAGCACGGCGAGGTCACCGTTGGGCCGGCGCGACGCGTGCGCGGTCACCAGCGGATTCCCGGTGCCGGCCCGCACCAGCTGGTCGCCCGGCCGCGCGAAGTCGGCCGTCAGGTCCAGCCCGTGGTACGGCGCGAACGGCGTGTTCAGGGCCGGCTCGCACACCGACCCGTCGGCCAGGCAGCCGCCGCTGGACAGCAGCCCGAAGTCGCCGTAGTCGGTCTGCCCCGCGACGGTGGAGACGGTGCCGATGCCGTTGTGCACGTTCCACCACTGCACGGTGAACACGCCGTTCTCCAGCAGCCCGCTGTACGCGTCGGCCAGGAACAGGGCGCCGGGCTGCGTGTTCGGCCCCACGCCGACGTTGGTCTCGGTGAGGCTGATTCCGATGCGTCCGGCGCCGGGCCCCGCGTACCGGTCGATCTGCTCCCGGAGCAGGTGGGCGGCGTCGCTGATGTGCTCGGTCCGGCTCAGCGCCTCCGCCGCGGTGCCGCCACCGGGATACCAGTGCACGTCGGCGAAGTCGATCGCGGCGCCGGCCAGGCGCAGCACGGTCTGGTTCCACGTGCCGTCGTCGCCGGCGGCCACGATGCCGTCCGGCCAGTTGCCGGGCATCGTCAGGACGGCGCCGATCTTGATGTCCGGGTCGACGGCCTTCATCGCCCGCGAGTAGGCGACCACTTCGGACGCGTACTGGGCCGGGCTCTTGTCGGCGTGGTCGTCGGCCTCCCACCCGGAGCCGTAGTGCCCGTTGCCGTAGTTCTCGTTGCCGATCGTCCAGTACGTGGCGTCGTACCCCTTGGTGACGTTGGCGTACCGCACCCAGTCGGCGGCCTCCTGCGCCGACCCGGTCCCGTAGTTGGCGATGATCATCGGCTCGGCGCCGACGCGCTGGGCGGCGGTCATGAACGTGTCGAAGTCGGTGCCGGGAGCCACGTAGCCGCCGGGCGCGGTGTGGTCGCGCCAGTGGTAGATGTCGGCGTAGGAGCCGCCGGGGTAGCGCAGCATCCGGACGCCGGCGTTCTTGAGCAGGTCGGCGACGGCGGGCTTGCCGAGCTCGGCGTCCCAGATGGCGTGGTTGACGCCGATCGCGGTGTCCGGAACGGTGGCGAGGCCGGCCCGGACGTCGACATCGACGGCGATGTCCGCCGCGGCTGCCGGTGCGGCCGCGGGTGGTGCGCCGTGGGCGGGCGAGGTGGCGGAGGCGGTGGTGACCGTGGCGAGCAGGACGGCGCTCGTCAGGGCACGCCGCAGGGGCGAGGTGTGCACGGTGATCTCCCGGGGCTGAGGTCGGGTGTGGGAGCGCTCCCATACTCCGCCGCCCAGAGATCGCTGTCAATGAACCGAGTCAGTCGCACCGGCCTCAGAGATCGATCACCTCCACGGCCACCCTCGCGAGGTCACCCACGTCGAGAGACTCCGCCCGGCGGACCGCCCGCTTGACCGGCAGCACGTACGCCTTGCGCCCGCCGCCCGGGAAGATCGACGTGCGCCAGGTGCTGTCCCCGATCGTGACCCGCACCCGCAGCGACCCGAACCCGCGGCTCAGCCCGCCGGCCCGGTCCCGGATCTCGGCGGACACGTCGACCGGCAGGCTGACGAAGGTCCAGCTGTCCGCCCTGCGCGCCTCCCACAGCCACAGCTCGGCCTCGAATTCGACGTCCACGGCGGCAGCCTCCCACGTGGGTCCGACACTTTGCCGCAACCCGCTCCCGGAGCTCACGCCTCGGAGATGCCGAGAGCCAGGAGCCGCACCGAGCCCACCAGCCC
The DNA here is from genome assembly GCF_040677315.1 of Actinoplanes sp. NPDC049316. Taxonomy (NCBI): domain Bacteria; kingdom Bacillati; phylum Actinomycetota; class Actinomycetes; order Micromonosporales; family Micromonosporaceae; genus Actinoplanes; species Actinoplanes sp. NPDC049316. The sequence goes on from NZ_JBFAQM010000006.1 coordinate 25,601, forward strand.
CTCCCGCGGCGCGTTGCGCCAGTCGGTCGCGACCGGCTGGAGCGACGTCGACAGCGGATAGCGGGCGGCGAAGTCCGGGATCACGCTACGGGTGGCCGCCACCTGGGCGCCCCACTCCTCCACCCCGCCCCGGTCGAGCTTCGCGTACGCCGCGGCGGTTTCCGCCGTGGCCCGTACGGTCGCATAGAGGGTGGTCACCGCCAGGGCTTGCGCCTGCGGGCTCACGTCCCACCGGTTCAGGATCCGCAACAGCCGTTCGAGCCAGTCCTGTTCGTTGGGGCCCTGGCTCGCCTGCGACCACGGCCGTTCGGCGAGCCAGGGGTGCGCCACGTACGTGTCGAACAGCGCCTCCGCCCACGCGCGCAACGCCTCCGCCAGCCCGGTCTCCGGATCGGGCCACTCCGGCATCGCGGAGGCGTGGTCCTGCATCAGGGCGAGCAGGTTCTCCTTGGTCCCCACGTACGGATAAAGCGCCATCGCGGTCTTGCCGAACCCCGCCGCGACCGACCGGATGGACACCGCCGCCAGGCCCTCCCTGTCGGCGATCTCGATCGCCGTCTGCAGGATCTCGTCGAGGTCGAGCTGCCGCTGCGGGCCGCGCCGCGGGCCGGGCACGGTCGCCCCCCGGTGCCGCCAGAGCCGGCGTACGTGCGCCTCGGCATCAGGGTCGCCCATATTACTCCTTACGATGTATAGTGTTTTCATGACGACAGCCCGGCTCCATGACGACTCTGTCCTCGACGTGACCATCCTGGGTGATGGCCCGGCTCTCCTCCTCCCCGTCAGCATGCACGTTCCCGACGGCGACACCGCGGAGCAGATGCGTGCCTGGGGCGCCGACCCCGCGCTCGGCCGCACTCTCACCACCGCCCTCGCCGACGCCGGCCTGCGGGTCATCGCGGCCGACTACGAGGGCCATCGCGCCGCGCATCCCGCACAGCCCAGCCTCACCGCCGCGAACGTCGCGAAGGACTTGCTGGCCATCGCCGATGCCGCAGGGGCCGAGCGGTTCGCGTACTACGGCTACTCGTGGCTCGCCCTGGCCGGGCTTCAGCTCGCGCTGCGCACGGATCGGCTGGCCGCGCTGGCCATGGGCGGCTTCCCGCCGCTCGGCGGGCCGTACGAGCCGATGCTGACCGTCACCGCGGCCACCTACCGAATGGCCGTCGCCAACCGCGACAATCCCCCGCCGCCGGCCACCGACGTCCAGCCGGGTGACTGGGACGCCACCGAGGTGACCATGAGCCCCGAGCAGGCGGGGCAGTACCTCACCCTCTACGAGTCGCTGCGCGGTTTCGACGAGCGCGCGGCCCTGGACCGGATCGACGTCCCGCGGCTCGCCTTCGCCGGCGAGAACGACGACATCCAGTACGGCGAACGCTGGGACCGGGCGTACGTGGGCCTGGCCGACGGGCTGAAGCAGCACCGCGACGAGCTGACCGGCCGGGGCTGGACCGTGGAGATCGTCCCCGGCGCCGACCACATCGTGGCCATGCAGGCACGCACGGTCCTGCCGATCCTCACGCCCTGGCTCACCGCCCACGCCGCCTGACCCGGCAGGAGTACGCGGCCGCTTTCGGGGTACGACGCACTCGTCATCACGGCTGTTCAGTCGTGTCACGGCTGATCCTGGAGGAATCGTGACCACTAGTGAGACCGGCAGGGACGTGATCGATGTCCTCACCAGCGACCACCGCGACGTCACCGCGCTGATCGGCGAGATCTGGACGGTCCAGGACCCGATGATCCGGCGCGACCTCACCGACACCGCGATCAGCGAGCTGGTACGCCACGCCGTCGCCGAGGAGATGTACGTCTACCCGGCCATGAAGAAGTACCTGCCCGACGGCGACAAGGCCGTGGAGCACGACGTCGAGGAGCACAAAGAGCTCGAGGAGACCATGAAGGCGCTCGAGGACCTCGACGTGTCCGGCCCCGAGTTCGACACCGCGCTGCGCAAGCTGGAGACGGTGCTGGCCGACCACGTGCAGGACGAGGAGAGCGACCAGTTCCCCGAGCTGCGCCGGCTGATCCCCGCCGACGAGCTGGTCGAGCTGGCCGGCAAGGTGGAGACCGCCAAGAAGCTGGCCCCGACGCGGCCGCACCCGGGCGCGCCCAACAACGAGGTGTTCCACAAGCTCGTGGGGCCGGGCGTCGGCCTGGTGGACCGCCTCCGCGACAAGCTGACCGGCCGCGCCACCAAGTAGGGCCGCGCCGCCAACCGAGGCCGCGCCATCGGCCGCATCGACCCGGCCCGCGCGGGGAGGTGCGGCCGATCCCCGTCCGCGCACTGGAGAAGATCAGGCCACCAGCCACGTCCCGGCCATGAAGATCACCAGGAAGACCGCGTGCAGCGCCATCCCGGCGACCAGCACGGACCGGTCGACGGCCTCCCTGGCGCCCATGCGGGCCAGCACGAGGAAGACCGCCACGGCTTCCATCGCGTACCGGGCCGAGGATTGCATGGCGCGGCCGCCGACCTCCGTCGACATCAGCAGCAGGAGGGTGAGCCCGCCCTGCACGACCAGGTACATCTGGTCGCGGCGGAACTTGTACGGCCCGACGACGCACAGGACCAGCAGGACCGCGGCGACGAGGACCGTGCCGGCGTCCAGGATCGCGGCGAGCGTCGACCGGTGCAGCAGGCCGTGCCCCGCGCCCTGCTGGACGGCGATCAGCCACGCCTCGCCGGGGAACGTGTACCGCCGTCCCCATTGGTCCTGGGCGATGCTGAACGCCAGCGGACTGCCCAGCTCCACCAGGCAGTAGATGCTGTAGGCCACCACACCCAGCGGCACCAGCGCGATCCCGAGCACGTCGGCCCGGATCCGGCGGGGCTGCCAGCCGCGCTGACGCAGGTATTCGATCGCCAGTGGAGCCATGAGGAGCACGCCGAACAGCCGCGTGGCGGACGACAGTGCCCCCAGCGTGCCGGCCAGCCACCAGTGGCCTCGGCGCCCGGCGTACAGGGCACCGACCGCGAGCAGGAGGAACAGCGACTCGTTGTAGCCGATGAACAGGAAGAAGCCCATCGGGAACGCGGCCAGGTACCAGGCGGCGCGCCGGGCCACCCCCGGGCCGAACTCGTGGTCGGCGAGCCGGTACAGCACGGCCAGCGCGCCGTACCCGGCGGCGTTCGCCACGACCAGGGCGCTGACCAGCGCGCCGCCCGGCAGCACCACGTCGAAGATGTGGATCAGCAGCGGGTACAGCGGGAAGAAGGCCGGGAAGCCGGGGCCCAGGTGGTAACCGCTCTCGGCGATGCGGACGTAATGACCGGCGTCCCAGCTGTTCCACCGCAGGACGACCTGCCAGAGGTCCGGGGTGATCTTGCCGCCGCGCGGCACCCACGCCAGCGCGCTCACGGTCAGATGGACGACGACGGTGGCCGACCACACCGCGAGCGCCACCAGGAACGCCGATCGCCACGGGCTGCGGACCGGCTCGGCGACCTCCGGTGCGACGGTCCGGATGCCGGCCTGATCGTGGACGGGCTCCGCCGTGATGGTCACGGCGCTCACCGGCCGGTGGTCGCGTACGGGCGGCTGCGCTGCGGCACGGCCGAGTCGAAAGTGACCACGTACGCCGGCCGGCCCTGCATCGTGGTGAAGATCCGCGCCACGTACTCCCCGAGCAGCCCCAGGCAGAGCAGCTGCAGCGCGCCGAGGAAGACCAGTGCCACGAACATCGACGTCCAACCCGGAACCACATTCCCCCACAGGTACGCGGCGAGCACGGCCGCCCCCATCACGACGCACAGCGCCACCCCCGCACAGCCGAGCCAGGTCGCTACCCGCAGCGGCGCGGCCGAGAAGCCGGTGATGCTGTCCAGCGCCAGCCGGATCATCTTGGCGATCGGGTACTTGGACCGCCCGGCGGCGCGCCGCTCCCGCGCGTACGTCACCTCGCCGCTGGGCAGCCCCAGCCACGGCACGAGCAGGCGGTAGACCGGCCCCTGCTCCGGCAGCTCCGTCAGGGCGTCCACCGCCGTGCGGCTGAGCAGCCGGAAGTCGCCGGCGTTGTGCGGCACGGACGTACCGACCACCCGCCGCACGAGCCGGTAGTAGAGCCCGGCCGTCCAGCGCTTGAACGCGCTGTCGGTGCTGCGGTCGGTCCGTACGCCGTGCACCACGTCGAGGCCCGCGCTCTCGGCCAGGCTCAGCATCTCGGCGATGACCTCCGGCGGATCCTGCAGGTCGACGTCGATGCTGACCACGTACTGGCCGCGTACCCGGTGCAACCCCGCGGTGAGCGCGTTCTGGTGCCCGGCGTTGCGCCGCAGCCGGACGACCCGCAGCTGCGGCCACTCGCGGCGCATCTTCTCCAGCACGGCCGGGGTGGCGTCCCGGCTGCCGTCGTCGACGGTGAGCACCTCGTACGACACCTCGAGGCCGTCGAGCACGGGCCGCAACCGCTGCGCGAACAGCGGCAGCACGTCCTCCTCGTTGAACACCGGGACGACTACCGACAGCCGGGGCATGGGGCTCGTCTCGCTCCGATCGGCGCTGACGACGTTCATGCGTTCCCTCCCATTCGTGATCTTCGGTGGGAGAGGTTGCCCCGCGACCGCAGCGCCCCACAGGCCTCGCACAGGGAGGTGGCACATTCCCGGTAGTTGCAGTTCAGGGCACAAGAGATATAGATCTCTTCTGATCGGCAACTGCAACCCTCCACCCCACCGCGAGCGACAGAACATGAACATCGAGTGAACTGGTTACACCCACGCCGAACGGCGTCGAACGTTGCTGTAGCGGCTCCCGCCGCTTTCGACACGGCGATGACGGACGAGGTAATCGGTGGGTGCAGGGCGCTGGATGCGAAACCGTGGGGTCACCACGAAGATCCTGACTGTGGCGGGGGTGGCGGTCGCCGGCACGATCGTCACCGGGGTGCTGGGCCTGGCCGGCATCGCCAGCCTGCAGGACACCCGTGCCGACGAGGTACGGCGCGCAGTCCCGTACATCTCGAACCTGAACCAGGCCGCGGTGACCGCCAAGGCGGCGGCGAACGACGAACGCGGGTATCTGATCGCCGGCGACACGACGTTCCGGGACGAGGCCTTGGGCCGCAAAGAGACCGTGGACAAGTCGCTGGCCGCCGCCCGCGCCCTGGGGAACCCGGCCGAGCAGGCGGCCGTCGACCGGATCAAGGGCGGCACGGACGCCTGGTTCGCCGCCCTGGACGCCGAGTTCACGACGTTCGGCGCCGACCGCCAGGCCGCTGTCACGGCGGCCATGGGCGCCAACCGCGACCTGCGCAAGACGTACGAGGGTCTGCTGACCGAGGAGATCAGCCGGGCCGGTGACGCGCTCGTGGCCGGGCGCCAGTTCGACGCCACCGTGCACCGGACCCGGGCGATCGTCCTCTCGGCCTTCGTGGCCGCCGTCGTGCTGGCGGTGGTGCTGGCGCTGGTCGTGGCGCGGATGATCGTCGGGCCGTTGCGCCGGGTCTCCGCCGTGCTCGACCGGCTCGCCGAGGGCGACCTCACCCACGACGCCGACGTCGACCAGCGCGACGAGCTCGGCCGGATGGCCGCCGGCCTGCGGCGCGCCACGACGACGCTGCGGACCAGCGTCAGCGACCTGGCCGAACACTCCGCCGCGCTGGGCGTCGCAGCCGCCTCGCTGGCCGGCACCAGCCGCGACAGCGCGGCCGGTGCGGAGGCCGGCGCCCGGCAGGCCGCCAGCGTCGCCGAGTCCGCCGCCGTCATGTCGTCCACGATCCAGACCGTCTCGGCCGGCGCCGAGGAGATGGGCGCGTCGATCCGCGAGATCAGCGAGAGCGCCACCCAGGGTGCCGGCGTGGCCGCCCGCGCGGTGGAAGTGGCCTCGTCCACCACCGCGGTCATGGCCAAGCTCGGCGAGTCGTCGACCGAGATCGGCAACGTCATCAAGGTCATCACCGCGATCGCGGAGCAGACGAACCTGCTCGCCCTGAACGCCACCATCGAGGCGGCCCGCGCCGGCGAGATGGGCAAGGGCTTCGCCGTCGTCGCGAGCGAGGTCAAGGACCTGGCCCAGGAGACGGCGAAGGCCACCGAGGACATCGGCCGCCGGGTGGCGGCGATCCAGACCGACACCGCCGGCGCGGTCGGTGCCATCGAGGAGATCAGCGGGATCATCGCCCGGATCAGCGACTTCCAGACGACCATCGCCTCGGCCGTCGAGGAGCAGACCGTCACCACGAACGAGATGAGCCGCAACGTCGCGGAGGCCGCGACCGCGGGCGGCGAGGTCGCGTCCACCATCACCGAGGTGGCCGCGTCGGTGCAGCTGACCACCGTCGGCGTCGGCGAGGCCGACCGCGCCGCCGGGCAGCTCGCGCAGATGTCCACGGACCTCAACCGCATCGTGGACCGGTTCCGCGTCAGCGCAGAGTGATGACGTTCCCCGTGATCAGCGCCGCCGCGTCCGAGGCCAGGTACGCGATCACGCCGGCCACCTCGGCGGGCGTCGCGACGTGCACGTGGGCCGTGCTGTGGGCGACGAAGTCGCGGACCTCGCCGGTGACCCACCCGGTGTCGGTGACCGGCGGGTGGACCACGTTGGCCGTGACGCCCAGCGGGGCCAGCTCCACCGCGGCGGACATCGTGTAGTTGGTCTGGGCCGCCTTCGCCGCCCCGTACGAGACCTCCTGCGGGAAGCCCAGCTCGCCGCCGGAGGTGAGCCCGACGATCCGGCCCCACCGCCCGCCGCGGGCGGCGTGCCGGCGCGCGAACTCCGCGATGAGCAGGGCGGGCGCCATGGCGTCGACGGCGAACTGCCGCTGCCAGGTGGCCGCCGTGACCGGCCGCATGGTGCGGCCGTGCTGGTCGACGGTGGCCGGGCTGAACGTGTCCTGCACCCAGCCGGAGGCGTTGTTGACGAGGATGTCGACCGGCCCGAACGCCGCCTCGGCCTGCTCGAACAGGCGGTGCGGCGCGCCGGGGTCGGTGAGGTCCTCGGCGACCGCGACGGCGTCGCCGCCGCGCTCCCGGATCGCCGTCACCACCGCGTCGGCGGTCTGTGCCCGGTTCTCCCGGTACGCGTCGGGCACGGCCGGGTCAGCCGCCTCCTCGACCGTCCAGTACGCGCACACGACGGCCGCACCCTGGGCTGCCAGCGCCTCCGCGGTCGCCGCGCCGATGCCGTGGTTGGCGCCGGTGACCAGCGCTACGTGCCTCATGCGGGGCAGTCTGAGCCGCCCCGGCCCGGCTCGCAACGCGGTTTCCGCGGGGGCGCGTACCGTTTCTGCCATGCGCCTTCACGTGGGTTGTGCGATGTGGACACACAAGGCGTGGCAGGGCCGTTTCGTTGCCCATCCGCTGCCCACGAACGAGAAGCTGCGGGCGTACGCCGGCTGGTGCAACGCGGTCGAGGGCAACACGACGTTCTACGCGACGCCCGTGCCGGAGACGGTCGCGTCGTGGGCGCAGCAGACCGGCCCGGAGTTCCGGTTCGTGCTCAAGCTGCCGAAGGTGATCACCCACGAGCGGCGCCTGGCCGGGGTCGATGAGCCGCTGCGCGTCTTCCTCGACGCCATGGAACCCCTCGGGCCGCGCATCCACGCGTTCTGGATCCAGCTGCCCGGGTCGTTCGGGCCACCGGACGTGCCCGCGCTCGACGCGTTCCTGCGCCGGCTTCCCGCCTCACACCGGTACGCGGTGGAGGTCCGCCACCCCGCGTTCTTCGACGACCGGGGCTCGGCGGCGGAGCTGGAGACGGTGCTCGCCGCGGTCGGCGCGGAGTGGATTCCGTTCGACACGACGGCGTTCTTCCGTACGCCGCCGACCAGCGAAGGGGAGCGGGATGCGTGGACCAAGAAGCCCCGCGTGTCGTTGCGGACCCGGGCGCTGACCGACCGGCCGATCGTGCGCTACCTCGGGCGGGACGCGACCGAGGAGACGGTGGCGGGGTGGCAGCGGTGGGTCGCCGTCACGGCCGGCTGGCTGCGGGAGGGCCGCTCGCCCACCGTGTTCATCCACACGCCGGACAACGCGGACGCCCCGGCTCTGGCCCGCCGGTTCCACGAGGAGGTGCGGGCTCGCGTACCCGAATTGGAGCCGCTTCCGGAGCCCGCGCCGATCGAACCGATGACACTCTTCTGACATTCACGAGTTACTGAAAAGACGTTATCAACTGCTTCTTCTTGAGCTGCGGGAAACAAGCTGCCTATATTGGCATCTCTCAATGGGAGCGCTCCCACAAGCGTAGGGACGAGAGATGACCCAGAATCACGATGAGTCGGTGGCCGCCCGGCCCCGGCAGGTGAGCCGCAGATCCGTCCTGACGACACTGGGGGCCCTTCCGGTCGTGACGGTCGCCGCGTCGATGCTGGGGGCCACCGAGGCCTCGGCCGCGGCGGCGAGCATCAATCCGTCCGCACCGCGGCAGACGATCCGGGGCTTCGGCGCCATGTGCCACGCCGCCTGGATCGGCGACCTGACGGCCGCCCAGCGGGACACCGCGTTCGGCACCGGCGACGGCCGTCTGGGGTTTTCGGTACTGCGGATCCCGGTGAACGAGAACCAGTCGGACTGGGGCCGTGATCTGGCGACGGCGCAGCGCGCCGTGGCGCTCGGGGCGACCGTCTTCGCCTCGCCGTGGAACCCGCCCGCCGGCATGACCGAGACGTTCACCCGCGGGACCCAGACCAACGCGAAGCGCCTCAAGTACAGCTCGTACGCCGCCTACGCCCAGCACCTGAACGACTTCACGACCTACATGCGCAACAACGGGGTCGACCTGTACGCCATCTCGGTGCAGAACGAGCCCGACTATGCGGAGACCTGGACGTGGTGGACCGCCGCGGAAATCGTCCAGTTCCTGCGGGCGAATGCCGGCTCGATCAGCACCCGGGTCATCGCGCCCGAGTCCTTCCAATACGTCAAGTCGATGTCGGACCCGATCCTCAACGACTCCGCTGCCCTCGCCAACGTGGACATCATCGGCGCGCACCTCTACGGCACGCCGTACGCCAACTTCCCCTACCCGCTGTTCCAGCAGAAGGGAGCGGGCAAAGAACTGTGGATGACCGAGGTCTACTACCCCAACAGCAGCGATTCGGGTGATGCCTGGCCCGGAGCGCTCGACGTGGGGGAACACATGCACCACGCCATGGTGGACGCCGGTTTCCAGACGTACGTGTGGTGGTACCTGCGACGCAGTTACGGCCCCATGCGCGAGGACGGCCAGATCAGCAAGCGCGGCGCCGTCATGGCGCAGTTCTCCCGGTTCGTCCGGCCCGGATACGTGCGGATCGACGCGACGGCGAACCCGGCGTCGAACGTCTTCGTCTCGGCGTACCGGGGTGGCGACACCGTCGTCATCGTCGCGGTCAACAAGAACACCGCGTCGGTGAGCCAGCAATTCACCCTGGCCGGCACCACCGCGTCCGGCAGTGTCGCCAACTGGCTGACCGACGCGAGCAGGAACGTCGCGCAGCAGAGCCCGCTGAACATGGCGAACGGTTCGGTCACCCTCACGCTGCCCGCGCGCAGCGTGATGACGCTCGTCACCAGCGTGACGGGAACGACCTCACCCAGCCCGTCGGCCAGTTCGCCGCCCAGCTCCGGCGCCGGGCCGCGGGTCGCTTACACGATGAGCACCTGGAACTCCGGCTTCACCGCGACCGTCAGCATCACGAACACCGGCACTTCGACCATCAACGGCTGGACGCTGAGCTTCACCCTTCCCTCCGGCCAGTCCATCACCTCCGGCTGGAACGCGACCTACGCGCCCTCCAGCGGTCAGGTGAACGCCCGCAACGTCGACTACAACGGCGCGCTCGCTCCCGGCGCCACCGTCGACATCGGTTTCCAGGCCACGCATACGGGCAACACCGCCGAACCGACCGGCTTCACCCTCAACGGCGTTCCCTGCACGGTGGTCTGAACGCGACGACCTTACTCAGGCGTCATCGGATGCCGCGCTGACCAGACTCGCCAGCGCGGCGACCGCCGGGGAGCCGGGCTCGGGACGGTACGCGATGACCACCTGCCCATGCGTCCCGTCGACGTGCAGCACGTGCCGGCGCAGCGTGAGCCGGCCCGCGACCGGATGCGCGAACGCCTTCGTCTCGTCGCGCGTCGGGCGGACGTCGTGCCGGTCCCACAGCTCGCGGAAGCTCGCGCTGGACCCGCACAGCTCCTCCACGAGCGCGGGCAGCACCGGGTCGTCCGGGTCGGCGCCGATCGCCGCGCGCAGGGCCGCCACCGTCGAGCGGGCCACCGCGGGCCAGTCGGCGTACCGGACGCGGGTCTCCGGGTCGAGGAACACGTCGCGGACCAGATTGCGCCCCGGACGGTGGGCCGGCGCGAGAGCCTGCGCGAGCGCGTTGCTGGCGAGCACGTCGAAGTGCCGGCCGCGGACGTACGCCGGCACCCCCGACCAGGCGTCCAGCAGCTCCTGCATGCCGTCGGCGAGCTGTTCCGCGGTGGCCGGGGCGGGCTCGGGCGCGGCAAGGCGGCGCAGGTGCGCCAGGCCGTCGGCGTCGAGACGCAGCGCCCGGCCGAGCGCGGCGAGCACCTGCGGGGACGGGTTGCGGTCGCGGCCCTGCTCGAGGCGGACCAGGTACGGCTCGCTGACCCCGGCGAGGGCGGCGAGTTCGGCCCGGCGCAGGCCCGCGACCCGGCGGCGTCCGTTCGCCCGGACGCCGGCCTCCTCGGGTGTCACCCGCGAGCGGCGCGCCTTGAGGAACTCGCCGAACAGGTTGTCGCCCGTCACGACCGCACTGTAGCTCGGCCGGCCGCGCCGCCGAAGGCGCAATGGTGACCCTGACGCGGTACTGGCAACCATCCGGACCTGGGCAGACGATCGAGGCATGACACATCAGGACTCGAAGGTCTGGTTCATCACCGGCGCGTCCCGCGGCTTCGGCCGGGTGTGGGCCGAGGCGGCGCTGGAACGCGGCGACCGGGTCGTCGCCACCGCCCGTACCGTCGACAAGCTCGACGATCTCGTCGCCCGGCACCCGGACGCCGCGCTGGCTCTCCCCCTCGACGTCACCGACCGGGCGGCCGCGCAGGCCGCCGTCGAGGCCGGCCGCGAGCGCTTCGGCCGGCTCGACGTCGTCGTCAACAACGCCGGGTACGGCCTGTTCGGCGCGGCCGAGGAGGTCACGGAGGCCCAGGTCCGCGCGCAGATGGAAACCAACTTCCTCGGCGCGGTCTGGGTGACGCAGGCCGCCGTCCCGATCCTGCGCGGCCAGGGCGGCGGGCACATCATCCAGGTGTCGAGCATCGGCGGCGTCGCGGCGTTCCCGCTGCTGGGCATCTACAACGCGAGCAAGTGGGCGCTGGAGGGCTTCAGCGAGGCCCTGGCCCAGGAGGTGGCGCCGGCCGGCGTGCGGGTCACGGTCGTCGAACCCGGACCGTACGGGACCGACTGGGCGAGCAGCTCCGCGGTGCAGGCCGAGCCGCTTCCGGCGTACGACGCGGTCCGCGAGGCACGCCGGTCGGCGGCGTCAGGGCGGCAGCCGGTGGACCCCGGGCACACGGCGAAGGCGATGCTCGCGCTCGTGGACCTGCCCGAGCCGCCGCTGCGGTTGTTCCTGGGCACGTACCCGTACCCGGTGGCGGAGAAGGCGTACGCCCAGCGCCTCGACACCTGGCACCAGTGGCGCGACCTGGCCGCCTCCGCCGACGGCTGACCGGTTCTTTGTCCCCCGTGCGAGCTACCCGGAAGTGTCCACCGCACGGTGACGATTCCCGGGCCGAAAATCCATAACTTTCTTTGTGACCCGAGGCGCCCCGGCCGCGGGCCCACAAAGGAGACGTCATGAGATTCGTCAAGCAGCTCCTCGCGGTCGTCGCGATCGCCGCCGTGGGTGGTCAGGCGGTCAACGCGGTGTCCGGCAACCCGTGGCTCACGCTGGTGCTCGGCATCGTGGCCGCCGTGCTCGCGGTGCTCGTCTACCGCTGGGTGGTCGGGCGCACCGAACGACGGGAGGTGACGGAGCTGGCCCGGGCGGGCGCCGCCGCCCGGCTGACCCGCGGGGTGCTGATCGGGTTCGCGATGTTCGCCGCGGTCATCGTCAACATCGCGTTGATGGACGGCTACCACGTGAAGGGGCTCGGCTCGGTGAGCGGCGCGGTGGGGCTGCTCGGGTTCATGGCGGCCGCCGCGGTGACCGAGGAGCTGCTCTTCCGCGGGGTGCTGTTCCGCATCGTCGAGGAGCGTACGGGCACCTGGATCGCGCTGCTGCTGACCGGCCTGGTCTTCGGGGCCATGCACCTGGCGAACCCGGACGCCACGCTGTGGGGCGCGACGGCCATCGCGATCGAGGCCGGCTTCATGCTCGCCGCCTGCTACGCCGCCACCCGCAACCTGTGGGTGCCGATCGGCCTGCACTTCGGCTGGAACTTCGCCGCCGGCGGCATCTTCAGCGTCGTGGTCTCCGGCAACGGGGATTCGAAGGGCCTGCTGGAGGCGACCATGTCCGGCCCGGCCGTGCTGACCGGCGGCGACTTCGGCCCGGAGGGCAGCCTCTACACGCTGGGCGCGGGTGTGCTGTTGACGGTGGTGTTCCTGGTGCTGGCGCGCCGCCGCGGTCACATCGTCCCGCGCCGCGGCCGGGCCGCCCGCGAGACCTCGACCGCTATGGTTTCCCAGTGATCGACTTCCGGCGGCTCCCGGACCTGTGGCGGCGGTACGACGTCATGGTCCGGGATCTCCCGTTGGCGCTGGCGCTGGCCGTCGCCTCCTGGCTGCCCGCCACCGAGAACCACGGCACGCAGCTCGGCGACCTGCCCGCCCGCCCGTTCGACGCGCTCGCCGTCGGCGCCGTCGCGCTCGAGACCCTCCCGCTCGCCGTACGCCGCAAGTGGCCGACCGTCTGCCTCGCCCTGGTGTCGCTCGGTTTCGCCATCGACCAGCTCCGCGCCTACCACTCGGTCGCCGGCACCGGCCTCGCCTTCGCGCTGGTCACCGCCGGCGCCTACGTGGAGCGGCACCGCCGGGTCGTCATGGCCGTCGCCGCCGCGGCGTACGTGGCGCTGTCGATCGCACTGGACCGGCTCGGCTCGGGAGAGGGCTTCGCGGGTTTCGCCACGTTCTTCGTGCTGCTGGCCGGTGCGTGGGCCATGGGCGGATGGCTGCGGCAGACCCGCCTCGTGGAGGAGGAGCGCCGCCGCCACGTCGCCGAGGCGACCCGCGCCGCCGAACGCACCCGCATCGCCCGCGAACTGCACGACGTCGTCACCCACCACGTGACCGCGATGGTCGTGCAGGCCGAGGCGGCGCGCTACCTGACCACCGCACCGGAACGCCTCGACCAGACACTGACGGCGATCACCGACACCGGGCGGCGGGCCGTCGGCGACCTGCGGCACCTGCTCGACCTGCTCAACCCCGACCACGGCACCGAGCCGCGTACGCCGTCCGTCGGCGAGCTGCGCGACCTCGTCGAGCAGACCCGGCAGGCCGGACAACCGGTGGAGTTCACCGAGGAGGGGCAGCCGACGACGACGGCCGGCAGCGCGGAGGCCGCGGTCTACCGGGTGGTGCAGGAGGCGCTGACCAACGCCCTCAAGTACGCACACGGCCGCCCCACCACGGTCCACGTACGTCACGGTGAAAGGGAGATGACGGTGGAGGTCAGCACCGACGGGAGAGGATCGTCCTCGGCGTCCCCCGGCGGCAGCGGGCGGGGCCTCGCCGGGCTGCGCGAACGGGTCGGCGTGCTGGGCGGCGAGTTCAGCGCGGGCACGCGGGACGGCGGCGGCTTCGTCGTCCGGGCCCGCATCCCGGCCGGGAACCCGTCGTGACCGCGCCGGTGCGGGTCCTGGTCTGCGACGACCAGGAGCTGATCCGTACGGGCTTCACGACCATCATCGGCGCCCAGCCGGACATGGAGGTGGTCGGCGAGTGCGGCGACGGCCGCGCCGCGGTGGACCTCGCCGCCCGCCTGCACCCGGACGTGGTCGTGATGGACGTCCGCATGCCGGTGCTCGACGGCATCGAGGCGACCCGCCTGCTGGCCGGCGCGGGCGTCGCGAACCCGGTGAAGGTCCTCGTCGTGACGACCTTCAACCTCGACGAATACGTGTACGAGGCCCTGCGCGCGGGCGCGAGCGGCTTCCTGCTCAAGGACGCCCCACCGGCTCAACTGCTGCACGGCATCCGCACGGTCGCGACGGGCGCCGCACTGCTCGCCCCGGAGGTCACCCGCCAGCTCGTCGGCCGGTACGCGGCCCGCATCCGCCCGGCCGAGGGTGCGGCGGACGACGCGCTGACCCCGCGCGAGCTCGAGGTGCTGCGACTGATCGCGGACGGCCGGTCAAACAGCGAGATCGCCGCGGCGCTGGTGATCAGCCAGGAGACGGTGAAGACGTACGTGTCCCGCATCCTGACAAAGCTCGACCTGCGCGACCGGGTCCAGGCGGTGGTCTACGCCTACCGCCGCGGCATCGTCACCTGATCCGGTCAGCCCTCGCGAAGCCCTCGGGCGGAGACGAACTCCAGGAAGTCCACCGCTTCCTCCAAGAACTCGTTGTCATCGTGGGTCCAGAGGTACACCTCGCCCGACGCTCGATTGTGGTCGGCCACACGGAACCCCCACCAGTCGCCGGTGCCGACCGGCGCGACGGCGACGAAATCGTGGATCCTCAAGGGTCCGGTGTTCACGCTGATCAGGTCTTCCTCGAATTCCTCCGCAGCCACGGCCGGCAGGAGGTCGAGGAAGAGGAACAAGCCGCCACCTATCCGTACGAGGAACTCCTTGTAGAGGGCCGGCAACGTCACTGCCAGCTCGCGCTCCACGCGGTCCAGGTCGACCGGGGTCGCGGTCAGCTCGTCGAACAGCGCGAAGCCTTCAGGAAGATCCACACCGGACCGGGCAGCCCGGACCGAAGCCAGGTGGGCTTCAAATTCCTCGAAGTTCATGCTGTCGGCCTCGTGTTCCTAACGGTGTTCCCCAGGCACGGCGTCGTGGCTCAGGACAGTGTCGCTGCCCGCAGGCGGTCCAGTTCGTCGAGGGTGCCGTCGCGGCGCGCCTTGCGGATCAGGTACTTCGACAGCAGGCCGTTGCCGAGCAGGTGGAAGGTCTTGCCGGGTGGCGAGCTGAACCCGCCCGCCGTGTGCGGCGCCCACACCGCACCCCCGTCGGTGACCTCGAGCCGGCCGGTGCCGATCCGGTTGGACACTCCCGCCGTGACGGACATGGCACGACCTTCGACCGCCGGCCGTCCGAAGTAAACACTTCTGCCCTAACGGACGTGATTCCGGATCCTCACGGACCTGAGCAGTCCGTGAGGATCCGGCTACGCGCCTCAGCGCCGGGTGAGCGCCTGCGACAGCACGTCGTGCACGTACGTGTGGGGGTGCTTGCCGGTGAACCGGTCGGCGAGCGGACCGTACGCGGTGACCGGCACGTCGGCGCCCGTGTGCCCGCTGGTGGTATCTGTTACGCCGCCTCGGCGACCTCGCCCGACCGCAGGAAAGCCTCCAGCCCGGCCAGATCGTCGGTGTTGAGGTAGTCGACGCCGGCGTCCACGAGCTCCTGCCAGACCGCTTCCCGGGCTGCCCCCGGCTGGTCCGGTGTGGCCCAGAAGCGCACCTTCTGCCGGTCGGCGTGCGCGTCCTCGACGAACTGCCGCAGCCGCGCGCGTTCGGCGGCCGGCATCGGACCGACGCCCTGCCAGGTGAACAGGTTGTTCCAGTTGTCGCTGATCAGCGGGATGAACGACGCCGGCGCACCCGAGTTCAGGTCCGCGCTGCGCCCGTCGTAGAACGCGTACCGCACCCGCTGCGCCTGCATCAGCTCCCGCGGCCGGTCACCGCTGATCACCACGGTGACGGCGTCCGGCGACACCCGCCCGGACCGGTACGACGTCAGCATCCAGCGATAGCTGCGCAGCACCCGGTCCAGCTCGGTGTACGTCGCCGCGCCGAGGTTCTTGATGTCCACGAGCAACTGCAGCGACAGCGAGCTGCCACGGTAGACCCGCCCGTGGTTCGCGCGCACACGTTCGGCGAGCGGATCCAGGTAGAGGCTCTGCAGCGTACGGCCGGGCTCGAGGTCACCCGGGTCGTGGCCGACGAGCAGCCGGCCGCCCACCAGGTAGATGTCGGCCTCCACACTGGCGAAGCCGTGCGACAGCGCGTCGTACAGGGGACGGTCGTGCTCGTAGTCGTTGTGGGCGTGCGCCTGCGGCAGCGGGGTCACGCGGTGCCCGGTGCCGGCGTACGCGGCGGCCGGCTGGGCCAGCAGCGCGCACACCGCAACGAGTGCGGCCAGGGATCGACGGATCATCACGGTCCTCCCGTCAGGGGGTGTCTCGCCGGACCCCTGACGCTAGAGAGCCGTACGCGCGCAAGCCAGTGACCGTCGTCGAACTCTCGGTGTCCACCTTCCGAAGTCTCTTGCGCGCCCCCGCACCTGAAGTTCCGGGTACGGTCACCCGATGACCAGCAGCGACTTCTGGTGGGAACCGCCGTTCGCGGGCACGGAGGCCGAGCACCTCACCGGCGCCCTGGACCGGCTGCGCACGACGTTCCGGTGGAAGGCGGACGAGCTCGACGCGGCCGGCCTGCGGGCCCGCCTGGGTTCCTCCGCGCTGACCCTCGGCGGCCTGCTCAAGCACCTCGCGCTGGTCGAGGACTACACCTTCCGCACGAAGTTCCGGGGAGAGCCGCCCGGCGAGATCTGGCGGCCGGCGGCGACGGAGGAGGGCTGGGACTTCACGTCCGCCGCCGACGACTCCCCTGTGGAGCTGTACGCCCTCTGGGACGGCGCGGTGGAACGCGCCCGCGTCACGCTGACCGCCGCGCTGGCCGACGGCGGGCTCGACCAGCCGGTCCACGTGAGCGGCCCCGACGGCGAACGGGCCAGCCTGCGCCGGCTGGTCTGCGACCTCATCGAGGAGTACGGCCGGCACACCGGCCACGCCGACCTGCTGCGCGAGGCGGTCGACGGGCGGGTCGGCGAGGACCCGCCCGCCGGTTGGCAGCCCCGCGGCGCCCGGCAGGGCTGAGGTCTACTTCAGCGCGTCGACCAGCGCCGCGGCGAGGTCGGCGGACGAGCCCGGGTTCTGGCCCGTGTAGAGGTTGCGGTCCACGACGATGTTCGACGCCCACGGCGCGCCCTCGTCGAACTGCGCGCCCAGCTCGACCAGCCGGCTCTGCAGCAGCCACGGCACCGCGCCGGCCAGCCCGGCTGCGGTCTCCTCGGCGTCGGTGAAGCCGGTCATCCGGTAGCCGGCGAACGGCCAGGCGCCGTCGCTGTCGGCGGGAACCAGCGCGGCCAGGCCGTGGCACACCAGGGCGAGCGGCTTGCCGTCGGCGAGGGTGTCGCGGACGAGGGCGGCCGAGGCCTCGTCGCGGGCCAGGTCCTCCATCGGCCCGTGCCCGCCGGGGTAGAAGACGGCCGCGTAGTCGGCGAGCCGTACGTCCTCGAGCCGCACCGGGTCCTTCAGCTCGGCGACCGCGGCGAGCGCCTCGGCGACGCCCTCGTCACCGCCGTTGGCCTGCGGCGCGAGGCTGCCCTTGTCCACCGGCGGCACGACCCCGCCCGGGGTGGCGACGACGATCTCGTGCCCGGCGGCGACGAGCGCCCGGTACGGCGCCAGGAACTCCTCGGCCCAGAAGCCGGTCGGGTGGCGCGTGCCGTCCTTGAGCGTCAGGTGGTCGGCGCCGGTCATCACGAACAGAATCTTGGACATCTGCGTCATTCCTCTCTCGTTTCCCCGACGGTAGGCCCGCCGGACCCCGCCCAGCCAATAGCGTTGCCGGGGTGACCGATCGAAAACCTGATGGGCCGGACGGGCGCCCGCTCGACCTCATGTTGCTGCGGACCTTCCTCGCGGTGCACCGGGCCGGGTCGCTCACCGCGGGCGCACGCCTGCTCGGGCTGTCCCAGCCCACGGTGACCGGCCAGATCCGGGCCCTGGAGCAGCGCCTGGGCCGGCAACTGTTCGAGCGCCTGCCGCACGGCGTCGCCCCGACGTCGGTCGCGCTGACCCTCGCGGCCCAGGTCACCGAGCCCCTCGACCAGCTCGCCGCGGTGACCGAGCCGGCCAAGGCCGCCGGCCGCGCCGAGCAACCGGTCCACCTGGGTGGGCCGGCGGAGCTGCTGGCCGTACGCGTCCTGCCGGCGCTGGCGCCGCTCGTGGCCCGCGACGTGGCGCTGCGGGTCACCGGCGGGCTCGCCGACGACCTGCTGGACGGGTTGCGGGCCGGCCGCTTCGACCTGGTGCTGTCCGCCGTACGCCCCCGCGGCCGCGCGGTCACCGCCGTGCCGCTGATGGACGAGGAGTTCGTGCTGGTCGCGGGCACGGCCTGGGCGAAGGGCATCGGCGTGTTCGAGGCGGACGGGTCGGCGTTCCTCGACGACCTGCCCCTGGTGAGCTACGCCGAGGACCTTCCGATCGTCCGCCGCTACTGGCGGCACGTGTTCCACCGGCGCCCGCCGTCGCGACCGGCCCTGGTGGTGCCGGACCTGCGGGCGGTGCTGGCGGCGGTCGGTGCCGGCGCGGGCGTCTCCGTGCTGCCCCGCTACCTGTGCGCCGCCGAGGTGGAGTCCGGCGGCCTGCGGATCCTGCACGAGCCGGCCGACGCCCCGATCAACACCATCTACCTGGCGCATCGTGCGGGTGCGGCGCTGCGTGACCATCCGCTCCTGGTGCGGGAGGCGCTTCTTGCGGAGGCCCGCCACTGGTGAGCCTTGGTAGAGCGGTTGACGTGTCGGAGATTTCCGACGCATCATGAGCGGGTGACCGAGGACGTGTTCGGAGCGCTCGCCAACCCCGTACGCCGGCAGTTGCTCGTCGCCCTGCGCGACGGTCCGCGGCCCGCCGGCGACCTCGCCGGGCTCTTCGCCCTGAGCCGGCCCGCGGTTTCGGAGCACCTGGCCGTGCTGCGGCAGGCCGACCTGGTACGGGAGGAGCGGCGCGGCCGGCACCGCTACTACCACCTGGCGGCCGGGCCGCTGGCCGAGGTGCAGGACTGGCTGCTGCCCTTCGAGTGGTACTGGCGCGACCGGCTGACCGCCCTCAAAGACTTCGCCGAGCAGGAGGACACCCTGTGAGCAGGACAATCGAACTCGACCAGTTCATCGCCCGCGCGCCGGAAGCGGTCTGGCGGGCGCTCACCGAGCCGGAGCTGCTGGCGCGCTGGTGGGCGACCGGCGACATCAAGCCCATCGTCGGGCACCGCTTCACCATGGACATGGGCTCGTGGGGGCAGCAACCGTGCGAGGTGCTGGAGGTGGAGCCCGGCCGCCTGCTGAGATACACGTTCGCCGAGGGCACGCTCGACACCACGATCACCTGGCGGCTGGTTCCGGAGGGAGCCGGGACGCGGCTGTTCCTGGAGCACGCCGGCTTCACCGACGAGCGCGCCTTCCGCGGCATGGGCGGCGGCTGGCCCGCCATCCTGGACCGGATGGCGACGCAGCTCACATAACGGCTTCGCGTGCGGATGGCGGCGCAGCTTCCATAACGGCCAAGCTTCCGTAACGACGGCGTATCGGGCGGGCTACCGGCGTCAGCGCCCGGTTACGGTCGGGCCATGCGTTCCGGACGGCAGTTTGACCACCTCGTGGACGAGGCCGCCGGTGTGCCCATCACCGGCTGGGAGTTCGCGTGGCTGGACGGGCGTGCCGTCGGCTCCGATCCCTCCTGGTCGTTCCCCGGCCTGGCCCGGCCCCTGCTGCGCCGCGCCGGCAGCGTGCTGGACCTCGACACCGGCGGCGGTGAGCTGCTCGCCGAGCTGGCTCCGCTGCCCGCGCACACCGTCGCGGTGGAGAGCTGGGCGCCCAACGTCCCGGTGGCGCGGGACCGGCTCACCCCGTTCGGGGTGTCGGTGCTGACCGAGCTGCCGGGCGGCGAGGAGGAGTTCGACCTGGTGCTGAGCCGGCACGGGCGGCTGCCGGCGGCGGACATCGCCCGGCTGCTCCGGCGCGGCGGCACCGTGCTCACCCAGCAGGTGGGCAGCGACGACCTGGCCGATCTGAACGCCGAGCTGGGCGCGCCGCCGCCCTATCCGCACGCGTGGACGGCGCAGACCGCGGTGGCGGCCCTGCAGGCGGCCGGGCTCGAGGTGAGCGACGTCCGCGAGGAACGGCCGCCGCTGACGTTCCACGACATCGGCGCGCTGGTCTACCAGCTGCGCGCCGTGCCATGGCAGGTGCGCGGCTTCGACCCGGCGCGCTACGACCACGAGCTGCGCCGCATCGACGCGAAGATCCGCACGTACGGCCACTTCACCGTGACCGCCCACCGCTTCCTCGTCCAGGCCCACCGCCCCTGACACGGTCCAGGCCCACCGCCCCTGACGCGGTCCAGGCCCACCGCCCCTGACGCGGTCCAGGCCCACCGCCCCTGACGCGGTCCAGGCCCACCGCCCCTGACACCGTTCAGTCCAGCACCGCGCCGCAGGTCATGTTGATCGCCGCGCCGGTGATCGTGCGGGCCCAGTCCGAGGCCGCGAACACCGCCACGTCGCCCACGTCCTCGAGGGTCGCCGTACGGCCGAGCAGCGTCTGCCCGACCAGGTCCGCCTCGATCCGGTCCCGGCCCTCGACGCCGGGCGGAATGACCTCCGGCACCCCGCCGGTCCGCAGCGTGATCACGCGGATGCCGTGGCCGCCGAGTTCGGTGGCGAGCTGGCGGCGCATCGACTCGACCGCGTCGAAGGCGGTCAGCAGGCCGCCGAGCGCGTGGCGGCGCCCGGCCGTGTGGTCGCCCGAGCCGCCGAAGGTCACAATCACCCCCGAGCGCCGGGCGCGCATGTGCCGGGCCGCGGCGCGCGAGGTCAGGAATTTGGACCGTACGGCGGTGAGCACCGGGCTGAGGTAGTCCCCGGGTGACATGTCGGCCATCGGGGTGCCCTGCACGTCGCTGTCGGCGATGACGTTGACCGAGACGTCGATGCCGCCCGCCGCGGCTGCCACCTCGTCGGCGTGGGTGTCCACCGAGCGCTCGTCGAGGGCGTCCACGATCGCGGTGTCGGCGCGGCCGCCTGCGGCGCGGATGTCGCCGGCCACCTTCTCGAGGCTCGCGAGCGTGCGCCCGGCGAGGAAGACGTGGGCGCCGTTGCGGGCGTACGCGCGGGCGATCGCGCCGCCGATGTGTCCGCCTCCGCCGTAGATTATGGCGTTCTTACCGTCGAGCAGCATGGGCACTCCTGCCGTAGGGGTCGTCGTCCCCCTACAACCCCGGCGGCGTCCCGAACTCATCGGGCAGGCCGAAATCTGCCGGCGGCGCGAGCAGGAACGAGACCACCTCGGCGATGTGCTCGCCCTCGACGCGCAGCACGTCCAGACCGGCCCAGGTCCATCGCTCGCGCGCGTCGTCCCACAGGTAGGTGCCGAAGGCCGGCTGGCCGTTGGCCCGCGCGGCCAGGAACTGCCAGCGGTGGGTGAGCGGCTTCTCCAGCAGGAACGC
Organism: Actinoplanes sp. NPDC049316; assembly: GCF_040677315.1. NCBI lineage: Bacteria > Bacillati > Actinomycetota > Actinomycetes > Micromonosporales > Micromonosporaceae > Actinoplanes > Actinoplanes sp. NPDC049316. The sequence continues at coordinate 46,962 of NZ_JBFAQM010000006.1, forward strand.
ACGGATCCGGGTACGGCCGGAGAACCACTGCGGCAGGGGCGGCATCGAGTACGTGGCGTCCTCGGCGAGCAGCGCCACGATCGCGTCGACGTCGCCGGCGTGCCACGCGGCCGCGTACCGGTCGGCGAGGTTCTTGACGGTGTCGTCGGGCGGGCGGCCGGCCGGGGTGGGGCGGCGCCGCGCCAGGGTCGCCCGGGCCCGTTGCAGTCCGCTCGTGACGGCGGCGACGGTGGTCCCGAGCTGGTCGGCGGTCTCGGCGGCGGTGAAGCCGAGTACGTCACGCAGCAGCAGTACGGCCCGCTGCGAGCCCGACAGGTGTTGCAGTGCGGCCACGAACGCCAGCTCGACGTTCTCCCGCTGCTCGGCGGCGGCCTCGGCGCTGAGGCTGCCGGGATCACGGTCGGGCCACGGCTCGAGCCATGCGACCTCGTTCAGCGGTGCGCCGGGGCTGAGGTCGGCGGGCAGCTCACGGCGGGCCCGGCGGGCGATGAACGTGAGGCACCGGTTGGTGGCGATGCGGTAGAGCCAGGCCCGTACCGAACCGTCGGTGAACGTGCCGAGCCCACGCCACGCGCGGACGAAGGACTCCTGCAGCGCGTCCTCGGCGTCGTGCACCGAGCCGAGCATCCGGTAGCAGTGCGCGAGCAGCTCAGCCCGGTACGCCCCGGTCAGGCGGCCGAAGGCGTCGGCGTCCCCGTCCCGGGCCGCGGCGAGCAGCCGGGTCTGGTCCATGCGCTCATCAGAGCACGCTCAGGCGTCGCCCTCACGCGCGCGGTGGAAGCTCTCGGCGAGCTCGTACGCGTCGACCTCGTCGTCGCCCTCCGCGTCGAGGAAGCAGACCCAGGCGCCGGTGGCCATGGCGAAGCCGACCTCCATGGCGGCGCCCTTGTCCTGCTGGTCCTCGGAGCGCACGACCCGGGTGTACGCGAGCCTCTCCAGCCCGCTCACGTCCCCGTCGACCGGGCCGGCCGGCACGGCGATGACCTCGAAGGAGATGCCCTGGGCGTGCAGGATGCGGCTGACGTCGCGCAGGACGGTCAGCAGCCGCTCGTTCGGGCGGCGGAACGGCGCGACGAGGCTGAGCTCGACGGCGGTGACCGCGTACGGGAACGGCTGGACGGTGAGGTGGCGTGCGGGCCCGGCGACGACCACGGGCGGCACGGCGAGGAGGTTCGAGTGGCTCATGCCCCGACTGATCGGGCGGCAACCTCAATGCAACCTCTCCGGTTGCTCAGCTCCCGGGCAAGAAGCCGAAATCCGCCCGCACCGGGGGCGTGTCGCAACGAGCCGAAGGGCCCTATAGTGGTCCGGTAAGAGGCTAAATCTTTTTGCTTCTTTCGCCGATCACAGCATGGGGGTTCCGTTGAAGACTGAGACCGTGCCCGATCAACAGCCTCGGTGGTACGACGAGGTCCCCCCGCAGGGCCGCTGGCGCGCCCGGCGGCGCGAGAAGCTCGAGTTTGCCATTGCCGCCCTGCTCCTCCTGGGACTCCTGGCCCTGCTGGCCTTCGGCGTGTCGCGCGAGTCGCCGGACCGCCCCGGGCCGTCGCCGGCGTCGTCCTCGGACGTCACGGTCTCCACCGGGGGCTGACCGGCCCGAAAGACATGTGGGCGGCTAGGCTCTTTCGTGTGCGGCGGATCACCCGAACGGATGAGTCGGGCCACGGACCCGGCGTCCACACTGTTCGGGTGACGAACCAGACATCGATGTGGTCGCGCCTGCGAACCTGGCACAAGATCGGCCTGATCGTTGCCGCGCTGGCCGTGGCCGGCGGCAGCGCCTTCGCCCTCACGGCCGCCTTCGGCGGGGACGACAAGACCGTCGTCGGACGCGTGGAACAGCCGGCCCCGCAACCCTCCGCCACCACGACGGCGGACCCGGAGACCGGGGCGGGCAAACAGACCCGCACGGTGACGGAGACCGAGCCGATCAAGTTCAAGACGCGGACGATCAAGGACAACTGGCTGCCCAAGGGCACCACTGAGAAGCGCACCGGCGGGGTCGACGGCGTCCGCACCCGGACGTACGAGGTCACCCTCGTCGACGGCAAGGAGACCTCCCGCAAACTCATCAAGAACGAGGTGACCCGCAAGCCGGTCAACGAGGTGATCGCGGTGGGCAGCTACTGACCGGGGTCCGGGCCGGCGTCCGGCTCGCCGCTGCGGCCCGGGTCGCCGCCGGGGCCGGGACCGCGCACGGCGGCGAGTGCCTCGATCTCGACCAGGAACGCCGGGTGCACCAGCCCGCTCACCTGCACCAGGGACGCGGCGGGCGGCCTAGCCGGGTCGACGAACTCGTCGCGTACGGCACGGAAGTCGGCGAGGTCGCCCATGGCGGTGAGGAAGACGGTCAGCTTGACCACGTCGGAGAGGTCGCAGCCCGCCGCGGCCAGCGCGGCCCGCAGGTTGTGGAAGACCTGCCGGGTCTGCGCGCGGACGTCGTCCGGCCCGACGAGGTGGCCGTCGGCGTCCAGCGGCACCTGACCCGAGACGACCACCATCGGCCCGGTGAACGAGACGGCCTGGCTGTAGCCGGTGACCGGCGGCGTGCCGTCCGGATGCACGTGATGACGCATCGAATGAGCGTAGTGACCCGGGTCGTCACCCGAAACGGTTAAGACGATGCGCCGAAAGAATGCAGCATGGAGTCTGCACGGAAGAGCCGCGCGGCGGGAGCGCTCCCGGCACGTGATCGGTTTGACTCGCAGCATGCACGCACCTCGAACCGGTTGGTGGCCGCTGCGCCTGCGCCGCTGCCGCTGCGGGCTGCCCTGGCCGTGCCAGGACGCCGGCCTGGAAGCCGTCCGGGACCACTACGGCCGCGGCGACAACATCGGCGCGTGGGAGGCCCAGCGCGACCCCGGAACCGGCGAGGCCGCCTCGCCGCCGACCTCCCGGCGGGCCAAGCGGGACAACGGCGGGCGCCGGTAAACCGGGGCGCCGCTCAAGTTTTCCGCACGGAATGCTCAAGGCAAGATCAAGGCGGCCGATCGTTCCGCCGTGGAAAACCAGTCGCGGTTCCCTCAGTCCGGCACCCGCCTCGTGCACATCGGGCGGCAGCCGATCTTCGACTCCTGCGGTGACATCGCCGGCTACGAGCTGCTGTTCCGGGGGAACACCAGCGCCGTGGAGGCGGGCCGGCGGGATGCGTACGCGACCAGCCAGGTGCTGGTCAACGCGTTCACCGAGTTCGGCCTCGACGAGGTCGTCGGCGACCGCATGTGCTTCATCAACCTCACCCGCGAGTTCCTCACCGGCGAGCTGATCCTGCCGTTCGGGCCGGAGAACGTGGTGCTGGAGGTCCTCGAGACGGTCGAGGTCGACGACGCGGTGGTCGCGGGCGTGTCGAACCTCGTCGCGGCCGGCTACCGCATCGCGCTGGACGACTTCGTGTGGAGGTCCGGCCACGAACGGCTGCTCCCGCTGGCCTCGTACGTCAAGCTCGACCTGCCCTCCGCCGACGAGGCGGACCTTCCCGACCAGCTTGCCTTCTTCCGCAGTTTCCCCGGCGTGCAGATCGTCGCCGAGGGCCTGGAGACGGTTGAGCACCTTGCCCTGTGCGACAAGTACGGCATCGAGCTGCGCCAGGGTTTCGTGCTGAGCCGCCCCCAGGTCATGACGGCCGCCTGCATCACACCGTTCAAGCTGCGCCGGCTCGAGCTGCTCGGCGCGCTGAACTCCCCGGACGCCGACATCGACTACGTCGTCTCGATCATCTCCAGCGACCCGGCCCTGACGATGCGCGTCCTGCGCGCCAGCAACAGCGCCGCGGTCGGCGCGATCCGCCGGGTGTCGTCGATCCGGCAGGCCGTGGTCATGCTCGGCCTTGCCCACATCCGCCGCTGGGCCATGCTGATGGTCGTCGACGACGTCGCCGAGGCGACCGAGGCACAACTGACGGACGCGCTCATGCGGGCCCGCCTCTGCCAGAACCTCGCCCCGCGCTTCGACGTCGACCCGGACGCCGCGTTCGTCGCCGGCCTGGTCACCGCGGTCGCGGAGCTGCTCGGCATCACGGCATCCTCGCTGGTCAACCACCTGCCGCTGACCGCCGACCTGACCGCCGCGCTGACCCGCGGCACCGGCAGCCTGGGACGGATGCTGCGGGTGGTCGACGCGTACGAGCACGGAGACCTCGCGCTGATGGGCGTCGCCCCGGCCGGCAACGACCTGACCGGAGCGGTCATGGACGCGATGCGCTGGTCCACCCAGGCGGTGTCGGCCGCCCACGCGGACGAGGACCGGCCCCGCCCGCGCCGCCGCGCCCTCGCCGTCTCCTGACGTTCCGTCTGCACGCGGTACTGCGTTTTATAGCGGATCCGCTATAAAACGCAGTAGTCAGCCGGCCGCGGTGTCGGTGGCGATCATGGCTTCGACCGGCATGATGGCCGCTCCCAGCGCCACCGCGTCGCCGCCGAACGTCGACGGCCGCAGATCGAACTGCGCGCCCGGCCGCGCCAGGCTGTGCATGCGGATGGCTTGTTCGAGCCGCTCCCCCAGGTGCTCCATCAGCCGCAGGCCGACCCAGCCGCCGACGATGATGCGCTGCGGGTTCATCAGGTTCACCATGTTGGCCAGGCCGACGCCGATGACGTCGACGACCTCGTCGCGCAGCCGGGCGGCCACCGCGTCGGTCTCCGCCGCCTCGAGGAAGGCGCCGATCGCGCGCCAGCCGGTGCCGTCGAAGACGCCGCCTTCGCGCTGCCAGGCGGCCAGGATGGCGTCGGAGCCCAGGTACGCCTCGACGCACCCGCGGCCGCCGCAGCGGCACAGTCGGCCGCCGCGCTGGATCTTCGTGTGGCCCCATTCGGCGGCGCTGGCGGCGTACCCGTGGGTCATCCGGCCGTCGCTGATCATGCCGAGGCCGACGCCGCGGCCGAGCAGGGCGACCAGGCAGTGGTCGACCTCCTGCGCCGCGCCGAACCAGAGTTCGGCCTTGGCCTGGGTCTTGGCGCCGTTGTCGGCGAAGACCGGCAGGGTGGTGGAGATCAGCCGGTCGACGGGTACGGGCGGCCAGCCCAGCGTCTGCGCGTACAGCATCTGTTCGCCGGCGGCGTCGGTCTCGACGAGGCCGGGCAGGCCGAGGCCGATGCCGAGCAGCCGGGTCCATGCCTCCGGGTTGCGCTCGCGCAGCGCGTCGAGCGCGTCGCGCAGATCGTGCGCGATGGTCTCGGCGGACTCCTCCTCACGGCCGCCGCGGAATTCCCGGTCGACCCGCTTCATGGTCAGGTCGAACAGCTCGACCGCGACGCCGCGTTCGCCGATGTCGGCGCCGATCGAGTACGCGGCCTCGGGACGCGGGCCGATCAGCGCGATGGGCCGGCCGCCGCGCGAGGACACCGAGCCGTTCTCCTGCACCAGCCCCTCGGCGATCAGCTCGCCGACCAGCTTGGTGACCGAGGCCGGGGACAGGTCGCACACCTGCCCCAGCTTCGCGCGCGTGGTCTCGCGGGCCAGGATGATGCGCCGCAGCACGAGGGAACGGTTGCGGTGCCTCAGCGACGTCACCGTGGATGCTTCGGGCACGACGAGGCGTTGCCGTCCCGAGGTGAAGCTGACGCTCATAGACCCCCGACCCTAGTCAGCAAGCTGCACGCTGTGCAGTACGCCGTCCGTCTCGGCCCGGACGACCAAGGCCCCGCCGGACCATTCCGCGTCGAAAGCCGCCGGGTCGGAGGCGTGCAGCGCCCAGGACCGGGGACGCTCGGCCAGCGGGAAACGGAATTCCCGCCCGGCGGTCGCCGGGATGACGAGCGGCTTCGCGTACGGCTGACCCGCGGTGTGGTGCCAGGTCGCCTCGAGTGTCGCCTCGTCGTAGCCGGCGAAGCGGCTGGGGGCGGCCGGGTCGGATTCGGCGTACCCCCAGGCGGGCACGTGCAGCGGCGCGCGGGCGAAGAGCGCGTTGAGCACGTCGTCACGCTGCACGCACCGGCTCAGGGCGACGTTGTCGAGCATGGCGTCGAGAATGCCCTGCGCCGTACGCGCGTCCACGTCGTCGGCGAGGTCGGCGATCCGGGACCAGCCGTCCGGCGCGACCGCGGACACCGGTGAGGTCAGCGTGTCGAGCTTCTTCCACGGCCAGAGATTCCAGCCGATGCCGTGCTGTTCGTACAGGCGGGTGGCGGCGTAGATCCATTCCGCGGTGTTCTCGCCACCCTCGCCCATGTAGATCGGGATGCCGAGCCGGTCGCGCGCCTCGAGGTAGTCGCTGATCGCGGCTCGCTCCGGCGCGCACCAGTAGCGGTGGAACTGCAGCACCGAGTTGGGGTCCAGCACCTCGGTGAAGATCGAGACGTCGGTGGACCACTGCGGGCCCTCGTACATGATCAGGTGGTCGGGGTCCACCTCCCGGATCGCCGCGGTGAGCTCGCGGTAGAGCGCGATGAGCTCGCGCGGGTAGACGTGCTGCCACTGCTCCGGGAGCGGCTCGTTGAGCAGGTCGTAGCCGAGCACCGCCGTCCGGTCGCGGTAGCGCCGGGCGATCTCGCGCCACAGGTCGACGGTCTGCTTCCGGTAGCGCTCGTCCATGAAGAGTTCGGGCTTGCCGTTGGGCGAGTCGTCGATGTTGGTCCCGGTCTGTCCGCCCGGCGCGCCGTGCAGATCGAGCAGGATCCACAGCCCGTGCCGCTCACACCATTCGACGGCCCGGTCGATCAGTGCGAAGCCGTCCGCCGCGGAGGAGCCGAGCACGACCCGGGAGTTGATCGGCAGCCGTACGTGATCGAACCCGAGCGCGGCGATCCGGGCGATGTCCTCCTCAGCGATGAACACGTCACGGAATCGCTTCCAGAAGTCGGTCGCGGCTTCGGGGCCGATCAGGCGCTCGACACGGGCCTCGATCTCGCGCGGCGAGGCGAGCCCGTCGCCGAACTTCCACATGTAGCCCTCGGGCAGCAGCCAGTTCCCCAGCCCGACGCCGCGCAGCAAGAGCGGCCGGCCGGCCGCGTCGACGATCTCGGTGCCTCGCACCCGCACGAAACCCATCGACGAACCCACTTTCGTTCCGCCTAAAAATTAGCCGCCAGTCTACTGCGCGCCAGAAAGAAGGCGCCGCCGGCTTGTGACGGGCGGCGCCGGGCTGTCGCACCGCTGTTTCAGACGCGGACGTAGAAGCGGAGGGTGAGCCAAGCGGCGCACCCGCTCACCCCGGCGCCGGCGGCCGCGAGCAAGGGCAGCGTCAACCACACCCGGTCGTTCGGTACGGGCGGCAGCGCACGCGTCCACTCCGCCGGAACGAGGAGGTCACCGGCGAGCAGCAGCGCAAACCCGGCCACGGCGCCGGCCAGACCCGCCACCATCGCCTCGACGACGAACGGCGCCTGCACGAACCAGTTCGACGCGCCGACCAGTTTCATCACCGCGACTTCTCGCCGCTTGCTGTATGCCGCCACCTGGATGGTGTTGCCCACGAGCAGCACCGCGGCGACGGCCATGAGGGAGGCGATCGCGAGGGCGATCCGCTGGGTGGCGGCGAAGATCCTGAACACCTGTTCCAACAGCCGGCGCTGGTCGACGATGGTCTCGATGCCTCGCTGATCGTGGAGGTGGCTCACGAAGGCCGCGTACCGGCTCGGGTCCTTCAGCTTGACCCGGAAGGAGGCCGGCAAGGTGCCCGGCCCGACCGTGCGCACCAGGTCCGGCGATTCGCGACAGGCCTCCTTGAACCGCGCGTAGGCCTCCTGCTTGTCTTCGTACCGCTTGTTCGCCACGAGGGGGTCATCGTCGATGGCAGTGCCGAGCGCGGCGCGCTGGGCGTCCGTGATGTCGTCTCGGAGGAAGATCGAGACCTCGATCCTGGCGTAGTAGTAGTCCTTCGCCTGTTCCACCTGCCAATACAGCAGGACGCCGGCACCGAGCATGGTCAGCGACACCGCCATCGTGATGATCAGAGCGATGGTCATGGTCGCGTTGCGCCACAGGCCTACCAATGCCTCGTTCAGGACGTATCTGAGACGCATCAGCCGGATCCTCCGTGACTGTGGCCGAGGGCTGCATGCAGGGCGTTCACTATGGCGTCGTCGCCGGCGCCGGCGAGCCGGGCGCGCGTCACGTACTCCTCTGCGGCGTACCGAAGAGCGGTGTCGACCTCGGTGGCGCGGGGCACGGCATCGGCGACGCGCGTACCGCCCCCGCGACGGGTGACGAGCAAGCCCGCGGCTTCGAGCTCTCGATAGGCCCGGGCGACGGTGCCGACCGCGAGACTCAGGTCGCCGGCGAGCTGGCGTACCGGTGGCAGGCGGGTGCCCACGGCCAGCGCGCCGCCGTGGATGAGGGTGGCCAGCTGGCGGCGCACCTGTTCGTAGGGAGGCGTCGGGTCCGCTGCCGACACCGTGAGGGTGGGCAGGTCGCTCATCCGAGCCGCCGTCCGTGTCCGCGACCCGGCACCAGCAGGCAGGCGCCGCACCATGCCGTGGCGGCGAAGGCGCCGATCGCGACACCGGTCAGTGCGTGCCCCGCGGCGGCCCATCCGGCTGGGCCGCATTGATGCGCGAGCGTGCTCAGCGCCAGGCCGGCGGTCAGGGCGAAGCCGGTGAGCGGTGCGAGCACCGAGATCCCGGCGGCTGCGACCACCACTTCGGCGGACCTGCGCCGCTCCGCGTCGTCGCCGGCCGCGTCGGCGGCGGACTGCGGCCGCCGAACGACGCGGCGCATCGCGACAGTCGCTGCGATCAACCCCAGCGCGACGAGGGCCATGGCGGGCACGGTGTAGTAACGCCCGGGCCAGGGAGTGAAGGAGCTGAACATCAGCTCCGAGTCGCCGCAGGTCAAGGCGCGACCCGGACGGCCGGTGTCGTCGGGTTCGGCCACCGCCGTGGTGACGCCTGCGAGGACGACCAGGATCATCGTCGCGAGGACGACCACAGCGCCCAGCCCGCGAGGAACGTAGTCGACCGCACGGCGGACCCTGAGCCCGGCGGACCGTACGGGACCGCCGGGAGCCGGACGCGCCAGCTCGCCGATGAGGGCGCCCACCAGGACGCCGGAGCCGAAAACCGGGGCTGCCAGCAGCAGGCCCCGGCCCAGCGTCCCAGCCGTGGCCATCAGGGCCCCCGCTGCCACCCCGGCGACGATGCCTGCCCACCGCCATCGCACCGCGGTCACCTCACCCGGACCCCGCCGCCCGGGTGAAGGGCCGCCGCCGGTCCCGACTGCGCGGACGATGAGGAGTGCGACGGCCGCCAGCATCAGCAGGACGGCCGACACCGCGGCCAGGACGACGAACACGAGCCCTCCTCTTGTACCAAGTGATTGATACAAGAACAGATTCCCGGCTTTGTGTCAACACAACCCTTGTCGTTCTCCTGATACCGGCTGGAGCCCGCGTTGAGGTAAGCGGCCGAACGAGCAGGGCATGACCATGGCGCACGTGACCACCCCCCAGCTGGGTGCCCTGCACGACGTTCTCCGGACGGAGGCCGTCGGGACGGCCTTTCAGCCGATCGTGCAGCTCGACGACGGCATGGTCCGCGGCTACGAGGCGCTCGCCCGTTTCGAGCGGGACCACTTCCCGAACCCGGCGGAGGCGTTCGCCGCGGCGATGACCGCCGGGCTCGGCGTGGAGCTGGAGCAGCTGGCGATCCGGCGGGCGCTGCTGCGGCTCGACGATCTGCCGGCCGGCGCATGGCTGAGCCTGAACGCCTCGGTCGAGGCGCTGCTCGCGCCGGCGACCATCGAGATGCTGCTGGCCCACGCGCATCGGGGGCTTGCGGTCGAGGTCACCGAGCACGTGCCGGTGCGCGACTACAGCGCGCTGGGTGAGGTGCTGGACCGGCTGCGCGCGGTGGGCATCCTCATCGCCGTCGACGATGCCGGGGCCGGCTTCGCCAGCCTGAGCCACATCCTGCAGCTGCGTCCGGACATCATCAAGCTGGACATCGGCCTGACCCGCGACATCGACACCGATCCGGTGCGCATCGCGCTGACGCGCGCGCTGGTGACCTTCGCCGACAGCGTCGGCGCGCTGCTGATCGCCGAGGGCATCGAGACGTACGCGGAGCACGAGCAGTTGCGGTCTCTGGGCGTACGGCACGGGCAGGGCTACTACATCGCCAAGCCGGGTCCGCTGCCCAGCCACCACATCGAGCCGCTGCTCTGACGGGCCCTTCCTACTCCTGGCCGGCCAGCCGCTCGAGGCCGGTCAGCACTTGACCCGCCGCGGTGGTGGCGGTCGACAGCTGGGTGGTCACCTGGCCCAGCACCGCCGCCTGTTCCTCCACGGATGCGGCGATGTCGGTCTGCAGCTCGGTGATCTCCCCGACCGCGCCGGCGGTCGAGGCGAACGTGCGCGCCACCTCGTCGGTCTCCGCGACGATGGCGGTGATGACCTTGTTGACCTTGTCGACGCTGGTGGCGGTCTCACTGGCCAGGTCCTTGACCTCGCTGGCCACGACCGCGAAGCCCTTGCCGGCCTCGCCCGCGCGGGCCGCCTCGATGGTGGCGTTGAGCGCGAGCAGGTTGGTCTGCTCCGCCAGCGAGGCGATCAGCGCGTTGACCTCGGCGATCTCGGCCACCGACCGTTCCAGGGCCTTGACCTTGTCGGCGGCCGACGCGGCCGCGTCCTTGCCCGTCGCCGCAGTCGTCGCCGCCTGCCCGGAGCGGGAGGCGATGTCCTGCACCGAAGCCGACAGGGCGGCCAGCTGACGGTCGACCTCGGCCACCGCGTCGATCGCCGCGCGGGCCTCCCCGCCGATCGCCGCGACGTCGGCGGTGATGCGGCGGGCCCGGTCGGCGGCCTCAGCGGTCCGCGCCTGCAGATCGTCGGCGGCCTGTTGCCGGGCCGACTGCTCGGTCTCCTCGGTGAGCTGCCGCTGCCGCTGCGCCTCCTCCGCGAGGCTTTCGTTGTCCCGCTCGGCCTGCTCGGCGAAGTGCCACAGGATGACGATGCCGGTCACCTCGACGGTGGCGAGCCCGGCGTGCAGCGCGACCATCCCGAGCCCTTCCAGGGCGCTCATGTCCGGCATGCCGAAGACGCGTCCAGGCGCAATCAGGCCCAGCGTGCCGTGGTGCAGCACGACGATCAGCACCGCCCACAGCAGCGGCTCCCACTGCTGGTACAGCGCGACGTACACGAGGATCGCGTACAGATGGATGTGCCACGTCATGGCGCCGCCGGACAGTTCGATCGCCACGAACGTGCACGCGATCAACCCGATGCTGGTCACCGAGGCCTTCGCCTTGGTGGATCGCGGGACGGCCGACAGGCCGGCGACGACCGCGATGCCGAGCGGCAGCGCCAGCGCCTCCCATGCCGGGCGCGGTCCGAGCAGGCCGAGCAGAACGAACGCCGGCACGTGGCCGTACAGCAGCCAGGTGTTGATCCGGTGCCGGGAAGCCCATGACTCCGGGGACAGACGTGCACCACGGGGCAGCCGCCCGGCGCGAGTAACCATGCTTGCATTCTGGGTCAATCACACACCGATGGATGTGAAAGCACTCGATTCGCCACGTACGCCGCCCGCCCGAGCCCATACTGGGCGCGATGGCTTTCATTGTGGTGGTCGACGACGACGCCGACGTCCGCGAGCTCATCGAGACGACGCTGCAGCTTGCCGGGCATGAGGTACGGACGGTGACGAGCGGGCCCGAGGCGCTGGCGGCCGTCGGCGAGGCGCGCCCGGACCTGGTCATCACCGATCACGTGATGCCCGGCATGACCGGCCTCGAGCTGGCCCAGGCGCTGCGCGCGGACGCCGGCACGGCCGACGTCCCGATCATTCTGCTGACGGGCACAGAGAAGTACCGGGACCTGTTCGCGGTGGACCGGTGGATCGAGAAGCCGTTCAGCCCGGCTCAGCTTCGCTCTCACGTCCAGCTGCTGCTGCGCCGCAGCGCTTCGACGCGCTGAGCCGCTGCCCGCACCCCCGCAGCTTCGTTGAATGGGCGGATTGCCCCCATTTCACCGGAGGTTCGGGTGACGTTGCTGGATGGTCCGGGCGGCGAGCCGCCTGTGTTCGTCGACCCGTCCGGGCGGCGCCGCCGGCGCCTGGTGCTGGCCGGCCGTACGGGACTGCTCGCGGTGACCGGCGCGGCGCTGGCCGCGTTGATCGGTTTCGCCGGCGACGGTTCGCTGCCGCTGCTGTCGCTCCCGGATGCACGCAAACCCGCCACCGCCCGCAGCGCCGAGCCTGTCGCCGCGCCGCCGCCGACCTCCGTGCCGGTCCGGGTTCCGCTGATCACGCGCCAGACGATCGTCCGGACGCCGGAGCACGCGCCGGCGTCCCCAGTGCCGACGAGCGCCCAGGTCCCGGCGAGCGCCCAGGTGACGGCGACGGTCCCCGCCATCACGATCCCGGCCACGACCGCCGCCCCGGCCGTGTCGTCCCCCGCCCCCACCCCGGCCGCTCCCTCGCCGGAGGCCACGCACGGCCGGCACGCCTGCAACCGTGGGCAGGCACGGGCGGCGCAGCGCCGGGCGAAACCGGCCAAGGCTCCGGTCGCCTGCCCGAGCACGTCGGGCCGGACCCGGTGACCCGCACGCCGCGTACGCACTGGGTCCTGCTCGGCGTCGTCCTGACCGTGCTGTTCGTGAGCCTCTGCGCCAACGGCTACGTCAACCACATCGGTGCCGAGGGGGTCCGTACGCCCGAACCGGCCGCACCCGCAGCGCGCGCCGGCGGTCCCGTGCAGGGCCTGACGGCCGGCCGCACCGCCCGTGACCTGCGGATGCCGCCGCGCACCCTGGCCCTGACGTTCGACGACGGGCCGGACCCGCGCTGGACCCCGCGGATCCTCGACGTCCTGCGCCGCCACCACGCCCGCGCGACGTTCTTCGTGATCGGCGCGAACGTCGCCCGCTACCCGGACCTGACCCGGCGGATCGTCGCCGAGGGGCACGAGCTGGGGGTGCACACGTACACCCACGCGGACCTCGCGGCGTTGCCGGTGTGGCGGCAGCGCGCGGAGATCGCGGCAACCCAGTCGGTGATCGCGTCGACGACCGGGGTGCGCACGCGGCTGCTGCGGCCGCCGTACTCGGCGACCCCGGACGCGGTGACCGCGCCGCAGGCGGCGGCGCTGGACCGGGCCGCCGCGGACGGCTATCTGACCGTGCTCACGGACCTGGACACCGAGGACTGGCGGCGGCCCGGCGCCGCGGCGATCGCCCGGGCCGGCACGCCGGCCGCCGGCCGCGGCGCAGTGGTGATGCTGCACGACAGCGGCGGCGACCGTACGCAGACCGTCGCAGCCGTCGACCGCCTGCTCGCCGGCCTGCCCGGCTACCGCTTCGAGACGGTGTCCACGGCCCTGCACCTGCCGCGGTTCACGGGTACGCCGCTCGCCCTGACCGTGCGCGGCCACGTGATCGCGGGGCTGCAGTGGCTCGGCTCGGTCGCGGCCGCGGCGATGGGGGTGCTGCTGATCGTCGCGGTGGCGCTCGGCGTCGCCCGGCTGCTGCTGCAGGTGTACTACTCGCGGCGGCACGTCCGGCGTACGCGCACCCGCCTGCACCGCGACGCCCACTTCGGCACGGTCTCGGTGGTGGTGCCCGCGTACAACGAGGCGGCGAACATCGCGAACACCGTACGGTCGCTGCGCGCGAGCACGTACCAGCCCGTCGAGATCATCGTGGTGGACGACGGGTCGAGCGACGACACCGCCGGCATCGTGGAACGGCTCGGCCTGCCCGGCGTACGCGTGATCCGGCAGGCCAACGCCGGCAAGCCCGCCGCCCTCAACACCGGCATCCGCGCGGCGAGCGGTGATCTGCTCGTGCTCGTCGACGGTGACACGGTCTTCGCCCCCGACGCGATCCGACGGCTCGTGCAGCCGTTCGCGGACCTCTCCGTCGGCGCGGTGTCCGGCAACACGAAGGTCGCGAACCGCGGCGGCGTGCTGGGCCGCTGGCAGCACCTCGAGTACGTGATCGGCTTCAACCTGGACCGCCGCATGTTCGACCTGGCCCGCTGCATGCCCACGGTGCCGGGCGCGATCGGCGCGTTCCGCCGCGAGACCCTCGCCGACGTGGGCGGGGTGTCCGACGCGACGCTGGCCGAAGACACCGACCTGACCATGGCGGTGATCCGGGCCGGCTGGCGGGTCGTGTACGAGCCCGGCGCGGTCGCCTGGACCGAGGTGCCGGCCACGATCGGTCAGCTGTGGCGCCAGCGCTACCGCTGGTGCTACGGCACTATGCAGGCGATGTGGAAGCACCGCCGCTGCCTGCTGGAACGCGGCGACGGTGGCCGCCTGGGCCGGCGCGGCCTGACGTACCTGCTCGCCTTCCAGGTGCTGCTCCCGCTCACCGCGCCGGCGGTCGACGTCGCCGCCGCGTACGGAATGATCTTCCTGCCCTGGCCGCAGCTCCTCGCGACCTGGGCGGGCTTCCAGGCCCTGCAGATCCTGACGGCCGCGTACGCCCTGCGCCTCGACGGCGAACGCTACGGACCACTGTGGAGCCTGCCGCTACAGCAGATCGTCTACCGCCAGCTGATGTACCTGGTGGTGGTGCACGCGACGGTGGCGGCCCTGCTCGGCGACCGCCAGCGCTGGCACCGTATGCACCGCACCGGCCAGGCGGACCTGGCCCTGGTCGGCGGCGCGTCCCGCTGATCAGGAGGCCGGGTACGGCGTGCCGGCCGGCAACCGGGCCAGGTGCGCGGCGTTCGCGGCGAGGATCTTCGCGGCCGCGCCCCGATCAGCGCCTGCGGTGATCACCGGACAGGGTGGTCGTGCCCGCTCCGGCGTCCGCGAAACCGCCCGGCTGTTCGGGCACGGCCCTCTTCTCCGGTACGGCCCAGAGCCGCACCCGGGCCAGCCGCCCGCCGAACACGAACACGTAGAAAACGACGTCCGCGGCCAGCTTCCCGGCCACGACCCCGAGCGTCGCGTCACCCACGACCAGCGGCCCGGCGTACATCAGCGCCGGGCGCACGACCAGCGTGTCGAGCAGCTCGGCCGTACCGAACTCGACCAGCGTGCCCGGCACCTGCGCGACCACCGCCCGCAGCCGGCCCACGCCGCGATGCCCGCGGGTGTCGCGCCACAGCAGCGTGCCGTAATACCCGATCCCCTCGGCGAGGCTGCCCGCCCAGGCCGCCGCGTACGGCGAGGTGCGGTGCAGCGCCGACGCGGCGGCAACGGCGAGGACGGTACCCACGATCTCGGGCAGCACGTAACGGCGGAGCATGACGTGCTGACGCTAGGTGATCTCCCGCAGATACCGCCCCGGCACGCAGCATCCGGTCGGGTTACTTACCGCCCGCCGCGAACGCCTCTTGCTCGCAGGCAGCAGCTGCACGTCCGCGCCGGAAAGACGACCGCCTGGAGCGCCGGGATCGTCGACGGCCTGGCGTAGCGGCTCGTCGTTCATCCAGCAAACTCACCCGAGGTGACTAACTCGAAGCGGTGAGCGAGCGGGTGTCGGTTGCGTCCGCTTTGATTACCGTCGAAGCCGTGGAGCTTTCCCTGACGACAATCCTGACCGTCCTCTGGTCAACCTTCGGCGCGCTGACCGTCCTGGTCGCCGTCCTGTTCTGGCGCAGCCACCGGACCGCACGCCCGCCGGCGCCCGTACAGCCCGCGGAGAACCCCGACACGGAAGCTCTGGAAGAGGCGCACCGCCTGTGGCTCGACGGCCTCTCCGGCTCGACCGGCTCGGCCGACTGGGACGACCTGTCCGACACCGGCCGCCACCACCTGCCCGCCGAGCTGCTCAATCTCAGCACCTACCAGCTGGGCCCGGACCGGCTCGCCCGGGCGAAGGTCCCGGAGCAGAACTGAGCGTGCCGACCTCCTTCCCGCCCTATGGTGCATAGCGTGATGGTTATGCGACTGAGGGCACCGTTCGAGCGATGACGACCCAGAGTCTGCTCACCTTCATCAGCAATCCCGTCCCCCAGATCGTCTTCGCGGTCTTCCTCGCCTGCGCGTGGCCGTTGAGCCGGTTCGCCGGCCGGGACACCCGCAGGCGGCTCATCGCGGCCCTGTTCGTCGCATCGGTCGGCGTGATCGTCGCGCTCACCGCGACGCCGAGCTACGCGGATCCGGCGTCGTTCGCGGCGATCCCACCGCACTTCCTCACGCAGCTCGACCAGCCGCGGCTGATCCTGGGCAAGCTGGTCGCCGCGCCGTCCGACGCGGAGCAGGTCGCGAACGTCGCGCTCTACGTCCCGCTCGGCATCTTCGGCCGCCTGCTGCTGCGCAGCTCGGCGCGGGCCACGATCGTCGGCTTCCTGCTGGTCCTCACCATCGAGACGATCCAGTACGTGATCCCGGGCCGGGCCGGCTCGATCACGGACATCCGCAACAACGTGCTCGGGACGTTCCTCGGCGCGATCGTCACCGCGGCGATCGTGCAGCTTGGACGGGACGACGCAGAACGGCGGTCACCGGTGAAGGGCATCCGGTGACCGCCGCCAGCGCGTACGGCCTCAGAGCACCGCGCGGTGCGCGACCTCGGTCAGCCGGTACGTCGCGTCGAGCACGACCGGCGCCTCCGCCAGCCAGGCGTGATCCACGCCGGGGTGCAGCGTGTGCACCAGCACGGCGTCCCACTCGGACGGGTCGGCGGCCCGTACGGATGACATGCGCCCGCCGCGCACCAGGATCGAGCCGACCAGGTCGTCGGTGAACGACACCGACGCGCCGGCGTCCCGCATCCGGTCGATGATCTCCAGTGCCGGGGATTCGCGGACGTCCGCGACGCCCGGCTTGTACGCGACCCCGACCACCAGGATCCTGGCCTTGCCGAGCGCCTTGCCGTCGGCGGCCAGGACCTCGACGAGCCGCTGCACCACCTTGCTCGGGCGCGAGGCCACCTGAGTCATCGCCGTCTCGATGAGCGGCGAGCTGATCCGGTCGCCGCGCAGCTGCCACAGCAGGTAGTGCGGGTCGCAGGGGATGCAGTGCCCGCCGACGCCGGGGCCCGGGTAGAACGGCATGAAGCCGTACGGCTTGGTCGCCGCCGCGTCGATGACCTCGGTGATGTCCAATCCCATCCCCCGGCTGATGTCGGCGAACTCGTTCGCCATCGAGATGTTGACGGCCCGGAACGTGTTCTCGTAGAGCTTGGTCATCTCGGCCGCCTCGACGCTGCTGACCGGGTGCACGTAGCTGGCGCACCCTTCGAGCAGCTCGGTGGTGCGCCGCACGCATTCCGGCGTCACCCCGCCGACGACCCGCGGCACCTGCTTCTGCACGTGCCGCTCGTTGCCCGGGTCGATGCGCTCGGGCGCGAACGACACGTAGACGTCCTCGCCGGCTTCGAGGCCGCGCTCGCGCAGCGGCTCGACCAGGAAGTCGCGGGTGCAGCCGACGTACGTGGTGGAGGTCAGCACGAGCGTCTGGCCGGGGACCGCGTGCGCCACCACGCTGCGGCAGGCCGCGCGCAGCGCCCCGAGGTCCGGCGCCAGGTGATGGTCGATCGGCGTCGGTACGCACACCAGCACGACCCGCGCGCTCGCGCTCTCCGCCGGCTCGGTGGTCATGCGGAACCCGTCGCCGTCCTCGAGCGCGTCGAGCAGCCGGGTCCGGTCGGAGTCCAGGAGGTCGGCCGAGCCCGCGCGGATCTCGGCGATCCGTTCCGGGCTGATCTCCAGGCCGACGACGCGCTGCCCGGCCGCCCGCAGGGCCAGGGCGGTGGGCAGGCCCACGTACCCGAGTCCGACGACGGCCACGTCGTACCGGAAGGGGTTGGTCCGGGCGGGCCGCTGGATCGGCATCTCGAGACGCGACAACCTCGGCGGCGCTGCTTCGACCTTCACTGTCACTTCTCCGAATCAGGAAACGGGCTCAGACGGCGTGCGGGGCACGCAGGTCGGCGGGTCCGGGCTGGCGTCCGATGTGGGCCGGCGCCGCTGCCGCGGCGACGGTCTCGCGGGCCTCGCACAGGCTCGCCAGCTCCTTGGTGATCTGCTCCGGCTCGGCGTACGGGGCCAGGATCTTCACCTCGTACGGGCTGAGCGCCGGAACCTCGACGTGCGAGATGAGCGGGTGCAGGGGCCGTACGTCCGTCTCCCCCTCGCCGAACAGGTCCTCGTGCAGCTTCTCGCCGGGCCGCAGACCGGTGTAGACGATCTCGACGGGCCGGTCGGACTGCTCGGCGAGCTGCTTCGCGACCTGCGCGATCTTCACCGGCCGGCCCATCTCCAGCACCAGCGCCTCACCGTCGCGCCCGATCGCGGCCGCCTGGATGACGAGCTGCACCGCCTCCTGGACGGTCATGAAGTACCGCGTCACCTCGGGGTCGGTGACGGTGACCGGCTCACCGGCGGCGATCTGCGCGGCGAACGCCGTCAGCACGGAACCGCGGCTGCCCAGCACGTTGCCGAACCGCACGCTGAGGTACGTGCCCGAGCCGGTGGTGGCGGCGTGCGCGGTCAGCCGCTCGGTGATCCGCTTCGAGAAGCCGAGCACGCTCGTCGGGTTCGCGGCCTTGTCGGTCGAGATGTTCACGAACCGCTCGACCCCGGCCGCGGCGGCCGCCTCCAGCACGGTCTGCGTACCCCAGACGTTGCTCTTGACCGCCTCACCCGGGTGGTTCTCCAGCAGCGACAGGTGCTTGAGCGCCGCCGCGTGGAACACCACCTGCGGGCGGCGCTCGGCGAAGATCGCCGCGATCCCCTCGGCGTCGCGCAGGTCGGCCAGGACCAGCTCCGGGCTGTCGAGCAGCGCCCGCCCGTGAATGGACAGCTGTACGGCGTGCAGCGCGGACTCGTCGCGGTCCAGCATCATCAGCTCGGCCGGCCCGAACCGGTGCAGCTGCCGGCACAGCTCGGACCCGATCGACCCGCCGGCCCCGGTGACCAGCACCCGCTTGCCTTTGAGGTACCCGGCGATCGCGTCCAGGTCGGTGTCGACCTGGTGCCGGCCGAGCAGGTCGGCGATGTTCACATCGCGCACGTCGGACGCGCTGACCTTGCCGTCGAGCAGCTCGCTGAACGAGGGCACGACCTTGAACGCGGCGCCCACATCCAGCGTCCGCCGCCGCACGTCGCGGATCACGGCGGCGTCCACGTTCGCGACCGCGAAGATAACGGTCTTGGCGCCGGTGTCGGCCAAGACCGTACCGATCTTGTCGCGCCCACCCTTGACCGCGATGCCGTTCACTCGCAGGTGCTGCTTGCGCGGGTCGTCGTCGATCAAACCAACGGGCACGTACTGGCTGTTGGGGTCCTGGATCAGAGAGCGCAGAAGGCGCTGGCCGGCGGTGCCGGCACCGAAGAGCAGGACGGGCGTGGCCTGCTGGGAGTTCGGGCGCAGGCGCCGCTCGTGTTGCAGGCGGCGTACGTAACGCATAGCGAACATGACGACCAACGCCACCGGGCCACCTACTAGGGCGGCGCTAAGCGGTAGCGGCCGCTGCGGGAAGGCCAGGTCGATCGCGAACAGCATTGCCACGACCACGAGGACCGTGGTGAAAACAGCTCGCACCTCCTCGAACGTGCCGAAGTTATAACGACCGCGATAGAGGAACTGCTGATGCCCGATGGCCGTGTGCAGTACTACGGCGACGGCTACGGCGACACCAGTGGCTGCGAACGGCGCGGCGGCAGGGTTCTCGTCATAACGCACGAAGACCGCTACTACTAGACCGAGCGCCCACGCACCAGCGTCCACCAGCCAAGGACCCACGACGCTGGTGCGCCGAGCTGGGGTGCCAGACTGCCGAATCCGCGCTGAGAATGACATACGGCCTCTTCAGAGTGAATTGATATTGGCTTCCCCGCACCACTGAATACAACGAGCGCCGGGTCAATAGACACAACGCTCGTGGGCGCGACGCATACATGCGCAGTTCGGCCGACACTCCCTGTCCATACGGGGGACGCCATCCGCATGAAGGGACGAGTTGAACGCGAACAAGAAACTGCCTCACCACCTAGCGGTGGCGAGGCAGCCCAATTTCACGCCGAGTTCTTCAGCCGCAGGCCGGCCCAGGCTGCACGGATGACTGCCACGGCCGAACACCAGGAGTGGTCCATAGCTGAGGGCGAATGGCCCCGTCTTTGTCCGGCAGCACCCCGGGCTGGATGGTCACGTCGTACGTCTTGCTGCTGCCGGGTGGCAGTTCCACCGTGAGTACGGCGACCGCCCTATCCCGCTCAAGACCCGTCCCGAACGGCACTTCCTTGCCGTCCGACGTAGCCTCGACCACTCCGCCGCCGGTCGGGCTGAAAATCATGACGTTCGTTCGTGAGGTGTATTTGTCGCCGGCAAGAGCAAGCCCGGTTACGTAGGCCGGCAGGTTTGCTGTCGGCGCGGTCGATCCCAACGTCAACCTAAGGTGAAAGTCGCGGCCGCCTTCCTCATCACAATCTCCGACCGTCAGCTCGGCTGCATGGGTGAGGTAGTAGTCGAGCTTCGCGCCGGTGCCGTCGTTAAGGAACACACCCACCGTGGGGCGGCTCGCATCATCAGTGGGCATGCGGCCTTCGAGTACCGTTCCCGCCAGCGTTGCTTCCTCGGCCTCACCAGATGTCCACATCAGTAGGCGGCGCTCTCCAGCTGCTCGAGCCAACTGTGCGACCATGCCTTCAGGGTCGCCCTGTCCCTTGATCAACGACTCAAAAGTGGCCCTCGCCGCCTTCGCGAAGTAGGCGTCTTGATCTGCGGGGTCCGGGTACTTCGCGTAGGCCTCAGACAGGAGCAGGCGCACGGCGTTATCTGAGGTAAGTGGCTCACCCCCAGGCACCGTCACTGCACCGGTCGCCTTCAACAGGTACGACAAGGCCACCGGGTCGGTCGCCAGCACGCCGTCAACCGTGACACCGGACCGCTCTCGGTACATAGCCTGCATGAGGGCCGCCGCGGTCGGGAAGTCTGGCGTCAGGTTGACGTCCGCTGGGAAGACCGCGGGCCGGTCGGTATAGAGCGCCAACTGGTCGGTATCGAGCTTCCGCACTGGCGGGTCGAAGGTCTTGATATCACTCGCGGCGGTGCCCTGATCGGTAATCGTTACCGCACCGGCATCGGCATGAACGACGATGTATGCGCCTGGCATGCCGCCGGTAGCCCGGATCTCGGCATTGTTCTGGAACAGCACGAGGTAGTTGCGTGGCCCCTGTGCGCCTAGCATCCGCGGCAGCAACCGAGCTGCTCGGTCGGCAGTGGAAACCAATCGGTCGGCGTTACCAAGTCCATCGGACAGCTGCGACACCGCCGCGCTGACCCGCTGCGTCAGGCCTCCAGTATCGATGTCGTCGACTTCAGCCCGCGCTCGCCTGATCGCTGCTAGACCAGCAACGATGCGTGGCGCAGCTTCGGTGAGCGGCCCAAGGTCGACACGTCCGGCCTGCGGCGCCAACGTCTTGGGGTCCAATCCAGCCGCTACATCAAGCAGCGCAGGCAAGCCGTCGACAGCAAGGTCGTCTAAGACTTTTGCCATGGTTCGGACGGCGCTGAGATCGTCCCCGAGAAACGGCCCGTTGCTTGCGATCGACCATCCGGCACCATTGGTCTCATCGCGCGCTGCGGCCGTCTCCAGCTGCAAGGCTGACAACGTGCCCCTTGCAGCGCCCACCTCGCCCACTCGGATCTGCTGCTGCAGCTGCGCGAAGAGGCCAGCTGCAGTTTGCAGATGCCCCTTGGCGCGCCACCCCCGTACACCCACCCATGCCGCCCCCAGAGCCAGAACTACAACGAGGCCTGCAGCAGTCAGGGCAACCGCCTTGCGAGAGCCCACGCGTCGTCGCTTGGATTTGGGCGCGGCGGGACTCTCCGACGCTCGACGCACCTTCTTGAATTCGATGCTCGGCGGGGTGTCGGCCGGCGGGGTGAAGGAATAGCGATCCGAACCGCTCGTTGGCGAAGATTGATCTTCGTGGGGCACGCTGAGAGATCCCTAAGACGAATGTGACGCGCCGGAAGGCGTCCGCACACTCCTCAACGACCCAGAGCCGCAGAGGCAAGGCATCTCGTCGCACAGTGTCCGAAACTCGGCCATCACTAACTAACGGAACCGGCCCGCAGGGGATGTTCGGACTACCCCCTTATGGTGATTTTCCGCGTACTGCGCCCAGAGGCCGCATCCTTGCACTTCCGTCCGACACCCCACAGTTGAGCCGTCGTTGAGTGGATGGATCGATCGTCTCCCAACGATGCTCGGAGGTACCCCTGCGGAGCCATCCGAAGGCTGCGCCTAGCACCTCCACCGCAAGGGATCCCTGCTATCGCGCAGGGAAGAGAGCCAGCACGCAGTCCGACCGGCTTCCAGACGGTCCCGTGTTCGGCCTATCAACAGAATTCGCAAGGCCATCCGATGCGCATCGTAGGCACACCAGCAGACGCTTTACCCTTAGACCGAAAAACATCCACAAAATCGTAGAGCAGCGTTGAGGCTGTTGCGATAAAGGTGAGATGTGCATATTGACCGTCGACGGCCTCTGCAAGGGCCGATGGCAACCATTTAGGAGCGGTATATGAGAGTTGTTGTTACGGGCGGAGCTGGCTTTATCGGGGCGAACCTCTGTCGCGAATTGATCATGCGGCCGGCCATTAATGAGGTTGTCGTCCTGGACAACCTCAGCACCGGCTACAAAGAGAATCTCTCGGGAGTCGATGTCGAGTTCGTCAACGGCAGCATGCTTGACCGGCCGACACTCAGAGAGGTCATAAGCGGCGCTGACACAGTCATCCACCTGGCGGCTCGCCCGTCGGTCCCAAGGTCGATCGCAGACCCGATCGCGAGTCACGACGCCAATGCCACTGGCACGCTGTACGTGCTCGAGGAATGTCGCCGTGCCGGTGCGTCGATCGTGGTCGCATCGTCCTCGTCGGTGTACGGCTCCGTTCCGGAGTTGCCACGCCGCGAAGACCTCCCCACGCGGCCCCAGAGCCCGTACGCGGCCAGCAAGCTGGCCGGCGAGTCCTACGCACTGGCATATGGCAACTCCTTCGGCCTCGATGCACTTGTATTCCGCTTCTTCAACGTCTATGGTCCCCTGCAATCGTCCGGCCACGCATACGCCGCTGTGATTCCGGCCTTCATCCATGCTGCTCTCAGCGGAGAGCCTCTGCACATCCACGGCGACGGGACACAAACTCGTGACTTCACCTACGTGGGGTCGGTGGTCAAGGTTCTCGCCGATGCGGCAACGCGGAGAGTGGCCGCGACTACTCCTGTCAACCTCGCCTTCGGGAGCCGGATCTCCCTGCTTGACATCAAGGATCGCTTGGAGGCTCTGCTAGATCGCCCGCTCGACGCCCATTTTGCGCCATCTCGCCAAGGCGACGTCAAGGATTCCCAGGCCGCAAGCCGTGCACTGCTCGAGCTATTCCCTGACTGCGAACCGGTCCCCTTCGAGGATGGTCTGGAACTGACGCTCAAGTGGTACCAAGAGCACCTCAATCTCGACGGAGAAGCGGCACAAGGTACTAACGACAGGCACACCGGCGGTGTGCATGTCTGACGGGTACCGAATCGACATCTTGATCAAGACCAGCACCGGAGGCAAGTGGATCGTCGAGCAGGCCGAAGAACTAGCTCGACGCGGCAACAGCGTCCGCGTCATCCTGCCTCTAGGCCGCCACGGTGAGCTTGGCGCAAGACTCGAAGAGCACGGCATCAAGACGGTCGAGTCTCCGACTGACTTTCGGTACCGCTTAGCTCTTCGCACGATTCGCGGTCTGTACCGCCTCCGTAGGGAGATCCGCAACAACAGCACCCACGTTGTCCTGTCACACCTGTACGCATCGACCCTTGCCGCACGAGCAAGCACCCTAGGTCTGAGGCTTCGCCGAGTTCAGATGGTGGCCGGCCCGTTATTCCTGGAGTCAGCCTTAGTACGAGCCGTCGAGCGGTCGGCCAGCCGCGCGGATCACGTCATCATCAACGGGTGCGCCAACGCTCGTGACAGGTACGTCGCCCTAGGTTACCCAGCCACACGCTCCCCTGTTATCAGCTATGGAGTCGACACACGTCACTTTTCGGTGGACGGCATCACCGCAAGGACGAATCCGCTGGCGAGTGAAAGCAACACGCCCGACATGCCCGCCGCTGTACGTGCCGACATCAGGCAACGCCTGGGGATCGCACCTGACGCCTTCGTCGCGATCATGGTCGCCTTCGTGTACGGGCCTAAAGGCCTGGTCCACAAAGGCGTCGGCATCAAGGGGCATCACCTCATCCTCAGAGCCTGGAACGAGTTTATTTCCACCCATCCCCATTCCCACCTGCTACTCGTCGGCGGAGGACATGGCGACGCGGGCGAACACTACCGTCAGGATCTAATCCGAGAGTTCCAGGTAAATTCCTCGCCTGCCGTCACCTGGCTAGAATCAGTAGACGACGTTCGTAAGTACTACGTGGCCGCAGATGTCAGCGTCAGTCCATCCTTGTCCGAAGGGCACGGAGCTGCGCTGGAGGCCAGTTCCATGGGCGTCCCGAGCATCGTCTCGGATGCAGGCGGGCTCCCTGAGACGGTGACGCCAGAATCAGGGTGGGTGGTACCACGCGGGCATCACGAACCTCTACTGAAGGCACTCGACACTGCTCACACAGAATTTGAGCTGAACCTCCTTGGCCGACGCGGCGAACACGCTAGGCGGCTTGCCGAGACCAAGTTCGATCGCACGAGGAACGCTGCCGCGGTGGCTGACGTAGTCGAAGAGCAGGCTTCTCGGGTACACCCTCGCCGGACCACGGGCACAACCGACCACGCCAACCCCACTCGAACGCCCATCGAGAAATCGGGCTGAAGTGGGTGCCATGCCAGCTACTCTCCCGCCGGGGGACACCAGCCTGAGCGAAAAAGTCGCTCGCACGCGAGGGTTAAGAAATAATCTGGCGTGGAGTCTCACTGGGAATGCAACTTATGCCGCGATGCAATGGATAACCGTTGTTGGCATCGCTTGGTTCGGCAACGCGGAGATGGTCGGTCAGTTCTCATTGGCGCTTGCCGTCACAGCTCCCCTTACGTTGCTTGCCGCAATGTCACTAAGGACTGTCTTCGTTACAGATGTGAGCCTTCGATTCACGTTTGCCGACTACTTCCTCGTACGACTGGTAGCCATGCTGCTCGCATTCATTGCGATTGCCGTAATCAGCATGCGCTTCCAAGGCCAAACTCGCGCAGTGATCGCCATCGTGGGGATCGCGAAGGTTGTCGACGGCATCGGCGACATTCTTGTCGCGATCTTCCACAAGGCGAACGATATGCGCCGAATGGCGATCTCGTCGATTCTCAACGGCATCCTGACGGCGACGTTTGTGACGACGATCCTTCTGATTAGCTCGAACATGGTGTTGGCGTGTTGGGGTTCGGTCCTCGCCTCGGTCGCTAGCTCAATTCTCTACTGCACGGCAGCTCTACGTCGTACAGCGAACCCGCCCCCATCGGCAAGCCTACTCGGCCGGCCAGCGCAGGCTAGCGTCCTTCGCCGACTCACTCACTCGCGCGCACTCGTTCTTACAGCACTCCCTCTAGGTTTTGCCGCATTCCTGAGCTCCGTGACATGGAACATTCCTAGATACGTGCTCAGCGAGCGGGCCAGCATTGCAACCCTGGGGATCTTTAGCGCGATCAGCTACATACCGACAACTATCAATGTGGGCGCGGCGGCACTGGCGCAGAACCTTCTGCCTAAATTCACTGCCATGAGACACAACGCCGAAAATGCACGCGTGCGACAACTCGTCTACCGATTCCTTCTCCTCTCAGCAGCGTGCGCAATGGCATTGTCCGCGGCCTGCTACTTCGGCGGAGAGACTTTGCTTGCGTTGGCATATGGTCCAGAATATGGCGAACAGACCGGACTATTGACATTACTGACGGCGACCACGGCCCTCGGGGTGGGCGGCTTCATCCTTGACGCAGCCCTGTCCTCCCACAGGCAGTTCGCCGGTCAACTGGCTGCAAACACGATGGCACTCGTGGCATGCGTGGTTCTATCCCTGCTCCTCATACCTCAACTCGGCATTGTGGGCGCCGGCATGGCGTCGGCAGGAGTGACACTCGTGTTGCTCGCTGCCAAGACCGTTCTCTTTGTGCTCAGTATGCGGACGCCAGTCGAGTCATAGACCTTGAATAGGGCTGACGAATGAAGCTTGTCATCGTGACAGAACAGCGGCTACTCGGCGCAGCCGACGGCTCCTACTGGGTAGACGAGGGCATGGGTCACGATTTCTGGACCCGCTACCTGGTGGCGTTTAGTCATGTGCGTGTGGTGGCACGGGTGCAGTCCTGTCCAACTCCACCCAGTCGCGCCCGCAGGGTTGACGGTCCCGGCGTAAGTGTGTGGAATCTGCCTTTCTACTCTGGGCCAAAGGGATACCTCCGGAACCTGCGCTCCGTGGAGCGCAGTATTCGGAAGGCAGCCAGCCCTGAGGACGCCGTACTTCTGCGCGTGCCCTCTCGTCTCGGGTCTGTCCTCGCCTCGGCGCGCACAGGCAAAGGCCTACCCTTCGCCCTAGAAGTGGTCGGTGACCCATACGATGTGTTCTCCGGAGAATCCACGAGGACACCGCTTCAGCCTCTTCTACGTCGATGGTTCACCGCATCTCTACGACAACAAGCGAGAACTGCGCTCGGCGTAGCGTACGTGACGGAAAGGACGCTTCAAAAGCGGTATCCGCACAGCCCGAAGGCCATCTCAACACACTATTCAAGTATCGAGCTTCCAGACAATGCGTTCGCCGCTAGGCCCCGTGACGAGGCATCTTTTATTGGAGCGAGTCGTCTTATTTCAGTGGGCTCTCTCCAACAGCCTTACAAAGGGATTGATGTCCTAATTAGATCCGTAGCCTTGTTGAACCGACGAGGGATATTGGTCTCCTTGACCCACATCGGAGATGGTGCCTACCGGCCGCCTCTGATGGATTTAGCCAAGGAACTCGGGATTAGCGACAAGGTGAGCTTCGCAGGGAGAATACCCCCTGGGGATCAGGTGCGAGAACACCTGCGCAATGCCGATCTATTTGTGCTGCCGTCCAGGACAGAAGGCCTGCCGCGTGCGTTGATTGAAGCTATGGCGCTCGGCTTGCCGGCTGTCGCGTCTCAGGTAGGCGGAGTACCCGAGCTACTGGAACCGCAATATACGGTTCCGGCCGGCGACGAGCGCGCGCTAGCGGACCGCATCGAGTGGATGATTGGCGACGAAGTGAATCTTTGTCGCGCCTCGGGGCAGAACCTCGCCCGGGCTCAAGACTTCAGTGACGCCGTTTTGGCGCCCCGCCGGAAGGCCTTCTATGAGGCCCTTCTCTCTGCATTCGCCAGGTCCGCTGCTGCAGGTCAGACGCCCGCCTAGTCATCGTGACCTACCCAAGTAGAACTCTTATCCGTCCAGGTCACCTGCTTCCGTTTACAGACCAACCACCCTCGGTCTGAGACTGCGTCTGCTGGAAGGACGTGCCGCAATTGTCTTCGTCGAACGGGCTGAGCGCCGCCGGCATTTTTCTCATCGTCTTGCTCAGCGTCGCCGTCGTTGCCTTTATGGCCGCCCGCTCCGGCGGCAAGGGCATCACTACTTTTGTCGCCGGGTACTTCCTATTCTTTGCATTCGGTCCAGTCATCAATTATCTGACAGGAAACGAGATCTATTTCGGGATTAGGATCTCATCAATTCCGGCGGCCGCAGCGGGTATGGGCGTAGCGTTGATTGGCATGTGCGCCGCTATATTTGTTGTTCCGCAGCGCCAACGGTTCTGTCGACTCAAGCTCGTGGCCGACGATCGCATCTACCCAACGGCCACCTTTCTCCACGTCACGTTGAGCGCATATGCGATCTTTACCATTGCGAAGATAGGAGGCAGCGTTGCCAACCTAAACAAGACTGAAAAGATTCTTGCCGCAGGGCCGTATCACTACGACTACCTGCTATGCGCAATGCTCGCTTCAGCGTTCTTCTTCACAGCTGTTCGCACGCGATACGGGCGCGGCCTCTTCTATCTACATTTAGCGACCTACATTTCCTACTGTTTACTTATGGATGAACGGGACTTCATCTTCGTCATAGTTAGTCTACTTCTACACTCGCGATTGTTCCGAGAAAAAGTTACGATATGGGCTCCCCTGCTGACCGGATCGGCCCTCTTCGCTTTGGCCACCTATCTATTTGCCGCCAGGTCTGGCGAGAAAGCCGACACCGCACAAGCCCTGAATCAGGGGTCATTGTTATTCGTCGATAGCTACATCATCGAAAGGTACCCAGATTTCTTCCCGTACCGTCTGGGCGATACGTACATTGATGCTGTTGCAGGGCTCGCGCCAAGCTGGATCGTCGCACCAAAGCCGACGCTTGCCGACGAACTACTGCAGAGCTATGCATCAGGCTCAAGCAGCGGTTACGGATTTTCATTGACCGCTGAGGCATACATGAACTTTGGTTATTTGGGTATTCTAGCCATCTTTTTTGCGCTCGCCGCCTGCCAGCAGAAGTTGATCAATCGATCTGACCACTCTCTATTCTGGGCCTACTTCAGCGTCATCTTCGCCGTGGCGTGGATGTACGCAATGAGGGGCGAGAGCTCCCAGCTCCTAAAGGTTCTGTTAGACGGAGTGCTGCTGTACGGCTTTGTGAATGTCACGTCGTGGCGCCGAGCTCGATCGGCCCAACCACGAGTCTCCCTTCTGGAGGCGGGCAGGTCGCGACAACCTAAGAGCCACGCGGATGCAACCTAGACGTTCGCGAATCAAATGCCAGAGTGGATCAACCGGCCGTAGCCGCCAGGGCGAGCAGGCTCGCTTGGACGCTCGCAGCCGGGCGACGGGTCGCAGCTCTATCCGAGATAGGGCGTGGCTCGGTGTTCGACGTGGTGGCGAAGCCGCAGTCGAACGGTATCGTGGATTGGGATGCCGCCGAATTCGGCTGGGTCGATGAACTTGACATCGGTGGACTCGTCGCTGACAGCGAGGGTGCCGCCGACGGGCCGGCCATAGTATGTGACGTTGAATTCCTGGCGGACTTCGCCGTCGGCGTAGGCGATCACATGCTGTGGATCGGTATAGATACCAAGGATGCCGGTGATCTCGATGTCCAGGCCGGTCTCTTCCTTGACCTCGCGCACGACGCAGTCGCTGAGGGTCTCGCCGATGTCCATGGTGCCGCCGGGTAGCGCCCAGTTGCCGGAGTCGGCACGACGCTGCAGCAGCACTCGGCCTTGGTCGTCGACGACCAGAGCCGAGCCGCCGGGCACGAGGCTGTTGGCCCGCGGCGCGGCAGGGTCGTGGTAGTAGTCGCGCCGGCCGCTCACAATGCCACCTCCGGCGGGTAGGCGGTGGTGGTCTGCCAGACCTGTTCGAACTGGTCGGCGAACGAGGCGAAGATGCCGTACGGCGATAACTCGCGCAAGTGCAGGGCGGGGTGCTGGTAGCCGCGGGCGCGATACAGGTGCGGGGTGACGATCATCTGGTTGTCAAAGCGGAATACCGAGTTGTACAGGTGCACCGTATGCAGCCCGATCGCGATGCCGTCCACCTGATGCAGGGGCTCGCAGAAGTTTAGGGCGTTGCGGATCCGGCCGGGCAGGGTGCCGCCGATCTGTTCAAGGGCATCGCGTTCGATCACGTGTGCGCTGTCGGGGTCGGCGAAGGCGAGGCGGATGCGGGCTCCGGCGGCGGCTTTGTCGGTCAGCCGCTGCATGGTGTCGGGCAGCAGTTCCAACACGAACGGGTAGGCGTAGCCGAGGATGTCGATCCGTTCGGTCGCGCCGGACAGCAGCGCGGTCCACAGGCTTTGCGGAATGTCGGCGCGGTGTCCCCAGGCGCCAACGACCTCGGCTGTGGCATCGGCACCGGGGGCCTGGTCGGGTCGGGTTTGCGGCCAGAGGTCGGTTTCGGATTCGCCGAGCAGGTCGGCGACGGCCAGGCGGGTGCGCTGGCGTGGGATGCGGCCGGCCAGCCATCGGGTGACGGTCTTGGTGTCGACGCCGACAGCAGCAGCGAGCCCGGCGGGGTCGAGGTTCTTGCGGAGCAGGGCGCTGCGTAGTCGCTGGCTCATACGAGGCACGGTAGTGGACCTTTGAGGGACGCTAAAAGGTCATTGAAGTGTCCGTGCAGACGGAATCCGGGACGTTCCTGTGCCAGCGTGCTCTTCGTAGGTTGGTGAACAGATGCCCTGCCGGTGGGTGCCACCGAGGGTGAGGGGCGCGCTGTTGCAGACCGCACCGGAGATGCTCCGGCTGCATGGTTGGCTCGGTGTCCCTCACCCTCACATGATTCGAGCGGAATTGCCTCAGCGAGCCGGTACGCCCTTCACGATCGTGTCGCTCGGCACCGGCCTGACCACGCACGCACCGGCGCCGACCGTCGCCCCGGCTCCCACGCTCAGGCCCTGAAGCACCGCCGCTGTCGTACCGATCAGGACGCGCTCCCCCAGCCGGCAATCCCCGGACACCGCCGCCAGCGGATTGACCTGGACGAAGTCGCTCAGCGCGCTGTCATGCCCCACCGTCGCGTTCTGGTTGAGGTGTACGTGGCGCCCCAGCGTCACGTTGGTCGTCACACGGGCGCCCGCAAAGAGGACCACGCCCTCGGCGAAGTCATTTCCGAGCCCGACGGTCGCGTCGGGGTGAATCAACGGCGCGACCGCCCGGCGCGAAGGACCAATCTTCGCGGCGACCTTCGCCCGGACCCGAGGATCCCCGATCCCGATGACGTACCGGACGTCATCGTTCATCCCGGCGAGCTGCCCGACATCCCCCAGGAACGGAGCCCCCAGCCGCTCAAGCCGGCCAAGGTTGACCTCACTCGGCGAGTCATCCACGAACCCCAGGACCTTCCACGGATCCCCGGAAGCCTGGTTGATCGCCTGCACGACCCCGTAGATCTCCCGGCCGTGACCGCCACACCCCACGATGACCAAGGGCTCAGACACGAGCCACCCCCCGGAACCGCCCCCGGCTCCCCGTGAACTCCGGCATGGTGACCTCACCCTCCGCCGCAATCCCATCCCGGCGAAGAACGGTCGTGAACGTCTCCACCATGATCTGCAGATTCAACCGCAGCGTCCGGTGGTCGACATACCAGACGTCCAGCTCGAACTTGTCCTCCCAGGACAGTGAGTTCCGCCCCCGCACCTGAGCCAACCCGGTAAGCCCAGGCCGTACCTCATGCCGCCGAGCCTGCGTAGGCGTGTACAGATGCAGATAACGCACCAGCAACGGCCGCGGCCCCACCAAGCTCATGTCGCCCTTCAAGATGTTGATGAAGGTAGGCAGCTCATCCACGCTCGTAGCCCGCAGGATCCGCCCGAGCCGCGTCATCCGGTCCGCATCCGTGATCAGCCCGCGCGCCGGGTCGACGTCCTTCATGGTCCGGAACTTGACCATCGTGAAGACCCGGCCGTGCAGCCCGGGCCGCTCCTGGCGGAAGAAGACCGGCGTGCCCAGCCGCCAGGCGACCAGGACCGCAACGGCCAGGATCAGCGGCGCCGTCAGCGTCAGCATGGTCAGCGAGACCAGGATGTCGACCGTTCGCTGGATCCGGTCGTGCAGGCGTACGCGGTCGATCATCAGTTCCTCCCCAGGAACTCCGTGATGGTCTCGAGGATTCGCTGCCGGTCCTGTTCGGTGAGGACCGAGCCGCTGGGCAGCGTGAGGCCCTGGTCGAACAGCCGCTCGGCCGTTCCGGTGAGGACGGCGCGGGCGTCGGTGAAGACCGGCTGGAGGTGCATGGGTTTGAAGAGCGGGCGGGTTTCGATGTTCTGGGCGGCCAGGTGCTGCGCGAGGTCCGCGGCCCGCCAGCCGGCCCGGGCCGGGTCGACGGTGATGCTGGTGAGCCAGCAGTTGGCCTCGTCGTCGGCGCCGAGCAGGTCGACGCCGTCGATGCTGGCGAAGGTTTTCGCGTACGCGTCGCGCAGGGTGCGGCGGCGTGCGATCATCTCGTCCAGGCGGCTCAGCTGGGCCCGGCCGAGGGCGGCCAGGAGGTTGCTGAGCCGGTAGTTGTAGCCGATCTCCTCGTGCTGGTAGTGCGGGACCGGCTGCCTGGCCTGGGTGGACAGGTGCCGGCAACGCTCGGCCAGCGCGCGGTCGTCCGACAGCAGCATTCCGCCGCCGGATGTTGTCATTATCTTGTTGCCGTTGAAGGAAATCACGCCGGCGACGCCGAATGAGCCGGCCGGTCGACCCCGATGGAAGGAGCCGAGGGATTCGGCGGCGTCTTCGATCAGGGGTACGCCGAATCGGTCACACAATGGGATTAGTTCGTTGTAGTCGGCGCAGGTGCCGAACAGGTCGACCGGCATGACCGCACCGACGGGCCGGCCTTCGGCGCGGAGCTCTTCGAGGGTCCGCGCGACCAGGGCGGGGTCGATGTTGCCGGTCTGCGGGTCGCAGTCCACGAAGACCGGTTCCGCTCCGGTGTACGCGACCGCGTTGGCCGTGGCGGCGAAGGTCAGGGTGGGCACGATGACCGCTTGACCTGCCGTGACGCCGCTGGCGAGGAGCGCGAGGTGCAGGCCGGCCGTGCCGGAGCTGACCGCGACGGCGTGGGCGACCCCGGCGCGGGAGGCGACCTCGCGTTCGAAGGCGTCGACCGCGGGACCGGCCGGTGCGACCCATCCGGACCGGAGCGCCTCGACGACGTAGGCCTCCTCGAGGTCACCGACGTCGGGGGCGGACAGCAGGATTCGTCCGGTCATCGTGGTGCATCCTTTCCGGAGCGCTCAGAGAAGGGGAAGCCGTTGACGGCCGATCGATTCGGAATGCTTTTCGTGTGCCATGCGAACCTGTGCCGCTCGCCATTGGCGGAGCGGTTGGCGCGGCGTGCATTCGACGACGCGTTCGGTCCTGCGGCGGCGAAAGTCGTCACGGCGAGCGCGGGCACGCGGGCGTACGACGGGTCGCCCATGCACGAGGGCAGCGCCACGGTGCTGGCTGAATGTGGCGTGGACGCGGGCGGCTTCGTCAGCCGTACCGTCAGCTCTTCGATCTTGCGCGACGCCGACCTGGTGTTGACCGCCACGCGGGACCAGCGGTCGGCCTGTCTGACGCTCGAGCCGAGCGCGGTCCGACGGACCTTCACGCTGCGGCAGTTCGCGCGCTTCGCCGCAGCGGTCGCGCCCATCGCCGACGGCCCGGTGGCCGACCGGATGCGTCGGCTGGTCGCCGGGGTCAACGAGAGCCGGCATCTTGTGCCGGCCGTGCCCGGGGAGCAGGACGATCTTCCCGACCCGGTGAACCAGCCGATCGACGCGTTCCGCGTCTGCGCGGAGGACGTCTGGGGGTCGCTGCGCACGATCGTCGGGGTCATCGGTGCCGCTTGATCGGGGGTACGGCGGCCGTGCCCTCGTAGTGGCCGTCCTCGACCTTGCGGTAGATGCTGAGGTCGGTCGTGGGGGTGTCCACGAGTTCCGCGGGGCGGTGGTGGCGGGCGGGCCGGGCCTCTGTGCGTACCGGAATCGGGTTGTAGTCGCGGCGGAAGGGTGACGCCGGCAGCGGGCGGTTGGTCGCGGGGGCCGGCACCCGCGGTGCCGGGGTGACGGTGCCTTCGGGCGTCTCCTGCGGGCCGTTCGCGTAGCTGTAGTAGGCGTACGAGCCGGCGCTCTTGGCCGGGGTCATGGTCAGGACGCAGCCGTGCAGCTTGGCGTTGACCTTCGCCAGCGCGGCCGCGGCGGTCGAGGCCTGCGAGACCGTCGTCTTGGCGTGCCGGGACACCAGGAGGCAGCCGTCCGCGAGGGTCGACATGACCGCGGCGTCGGTGACCGGGAGCAGCGGCGGCGTGTCGATGAGGATGACGTCGAAGGCCGTGCCCAGCGCGGTCAGCAGGTCGGCCATGTTGCCCGAGCCGAGCAGCTCGCTGGGGTTCGGCGGGACGTAGCCGCTGGGCAGCACCCACAGGCCGCTCTTGCCCCAGGACTGCACGACGTCACGGACCTTCGCCTGGCCGGCGAGGACGTTGGTGAGGCCGACGGCGCCTTCCAGGCCGAGGTACTCGGCGATGCGCGGGCGGCGCAGGTCGGCGTCGATGATGATGACCCGCTTGCCGGCCTCGGCGAACGCGATGCCCAGGTTGCAGACGGTCGTGGACTTGCCTTCGCCCGGCAGCGCGCTGCTGACGACGAGGCTGCGCAGCGGCCGGTCCACGTTGACGAACTGCAGGTTGGTGCGCAGCTGGCGCATCGCCTCCGCGCGGGTGGACTGCGCGCTGCCCTCGGTGATCAGCGGCGCCTTCTCCGCCTTGCGGTCGAACGGGATGGCGCTGAGCACCGGCGCCGACGCCGCGTCGTGCAGCGCCTCCGGCGAGCGGATCGTGCTGTCCAGCGATTCGCGCAGGGCCGCCGCGCCCACACCGATGATCAAACCCAGGGCAACGGCAAGACCCACATTGCGTACGGGCTGAGGCGACACGGGCGCATCGGCGAGCTTCGGCTCCGCGATGATCTGTACGCCCACCGTCGGCGACTTCGAGCCGGGCGGGGTCTCGAGCTTGCTGATCAGCTCGGGGAACTGGGTCGACAGCCGCTGGGCCAGGCGCAGCGCGCGGGCCCGGTCGGTGTCGGTCACGGTGGCCTGGACCAGCACGGTGTCGGGTACGACCTGCGCGGTGATCTCGCCCTGGATCTCCTCGGCGGTCAGGCCGGCCGGCTCCTGCACGGCGATCGACTGCGCCAGCCGGTTGCTGGTGAGCACGTCCACGTACGACTTCACCCGCTGCTGCGCGAACTGGCCGCCCTGGAAGGCCTGCGTCACCTCGGTGCCGCGGGTACTCACGAAGAACGTGACCGACGCGGCGTACTTCGGTGGGGTGAGGAGGGTGACGGTGACCGCCACGCCGACCGACACCGCGATTGCCCCCGCGACCAGCCACCATCTCTTCCGTACGGCGCGCAGGTAATCGCGCAGGTCCATCGAGTTGCCTCCTCTATTCGTGTCCCGGTATCCGCCGTCCGGTCAGCCGCAACCGGCCGAACTGCGCATGTATTCGGTCATCGGTCGCGCGTTGTCCCGTACGAACCCGCGTGCGCAACCGAGGCTCCTCACGGTTAACGCCCCATAGCGCGTCCGATGATGGTTTGCCGCGCAGAAACTCCGACGGATTCCGGGATTCACCCTTAAGAGGCAGCATGAATTTGCCAGCGCCGTGGACGCCGGGCAAAACCGCTGGTCAAGGCAGCGAAGCACGCACGCAGACGATCGACCCTCGTGTGTGACCTGCGCTTTGCCGAAGAGCCGATCACCGACGACGGTGATCGGCTCCCTGTCGTGATGGTCCCGGCAGAATCGGTGCGCACGTCAGATCGATTGTCGGCAATCCGGATATTTCTCGTGCCGGCTTTCGGGATGACCGGAAATCCACGGTCCAGCTTCGGCCCCGCCGGTGACGGCTCGGCGCGGTCCGCCCTCTACCGGAAGGGGGGTGAAGCCTCCCACCCGAACGGCTGACATCACGACGAGTACGGGCCGGAGCCCGTTGAACGTTGAGCGTTACCTACATCATTTCGGAAGAGGCAGCTATGAGCCGCAATCGGGCTATCGCTTTTCTCACCTCGGTCTTCGCCACCCTGGCGCTGACCATGGGGCTCACAGCCTTCACCGCCACGGCGGCGTCGGCCACGCCCCCGGGCTACTACCCCCCGCCGCCGCCGTCCCTGGTGGTCAACAAGGGTGTGGTCAAGTACGGCGTCACCGTCAAGGCCACCGGCCGCAAGTACAAGGCCAAGGAGAAGGTGTACATCACCATCTCCTTCCGGGCCAAGAACACCCAGCGCTACAAGACCGTGAAGACGACCAAGGTCTACGCCGACAAGAACGGCAAGTTCACCTACAACCTCAAGATGTGGGCGCCGGGCATGGTCATCATCACGGCCCGCGGCAAGAGCTCCAACAAGAGCGCCTCGGCGGCCGTCTACGTCATCGACAAGAAGAAGGGCGGCGGCTGGCACATCCGCCGCGCCTCCTTCACGACCGGCGCGACCACGGGCCTGCAGACCACGCCCGTATCGGCCAACCCGGCTGACGCGCAGCCCAACGGCGCGTGGCTCGCGGTCGCGGGCCTGGGCGTACTCGCCCTGGCCGGCAGCACGGTCATCACCCGCCGCACCATCCGTCGGCGCAAGGTCAGCTGACGAGATCGGTTGAGCAGCAAGCCGGCCCGCACCCATCCAGGGTGCGGGCCGGCGTCATTCCGCGGTCTCCTGCCTCCGTCAGTACTCCGGTTCCGGAGCCGGGGTGGGCAGGACCCAGTCGGCCATGTCGTAGACGACCGAGCAATAGCCGTCCACGGTGGTGACTTTCGTTTGATGGCTCAGCTCATCGTCTCGGACAAGAGAAGGCAGCTCCACCGGGAAAGATCCCCCTTGACCCGGCCAGATCGTCCCGTCGGACTGTGTCAGGGGCAGATCGATGCCGACGACGGCTCCGGTTCGGCTGTTCGTGATGTAGAGCCGATGGCGGCCAGGACCGGTCAGCAGGAAACCGCTGAGGGTGAAAATGTCCTCGAACCACAGCGCGCCGCCGCCGTACAGCATCTGCCGGAGCATCGAGAAGTAGTTGATGTCGTACTCGGTGGCTCGATGATCCGGGGAGAAGCCCATCGCGTCGGCCGCGACGACGACATTGCCGTGGCTGTCACGCTCGGCTGCCGCAGCGTCGAGATCTGCGAACCCGAGTGTGCGGATCCAGTCGACTGCCGCGTGAACGTCGAGTTCGGCGCCGTCCTCGGCGACGAGACGAAACTCGATGGCGACCCCGGCCGACGCCTGCGCGCCGGCAAGCAGGACGATGCGAGTCTCGTTGACACCGGCGCGAACGACTCCACCAAGACGAACGACGTCTGCAGGCTGCGGTCCGCACGGTGCCATGACCAGCGGGGCCACAATCCCCACCAACTGGTCATGAAGATGGTTCTCACGATCCACGGCCGCCACCTCGCCCATCTCGCGTCACTCGGTACTACTTCCTGAGCTTATTGACGAACTCCGGGCACTTGGTCTTGCCCTTGCAGTACGCGGTGATCACACCGATATAGCCCCCGTCTGGAGTCTTCCATTTGTTGTCGTCGGTCCTCGTCGACTGCTGCGAGACGATGAAGATCCTCTCGGAGATGTTCCGTTCAAGGGGTCCGCAACGTAGATGGTGTATTCGAGCCTCGCCCCGCTCGCGCTCGAAGGCTTCGTAGCCATGAGGTGCTCGAAGACGACCGTGTTCCGGAGGTTGTGCTTCGCAGCGAAGTGGTGGTACCCAGCTGGAGCTCCCCGCGTGGGCGTAGGCCCACACCCTTGCGTCGGCGCGTGGCTCGCGGTCGCCGGCCTGCGCGTTTCTCGCCCTGGCCGGCAGCACGGGTCATCACCCGCCGCACGATGCGTCGGCGCAAGGCCAGCTGACGACATCAGCTGAGCAGCAAGCCGGCCCGCACCCTGGACGGGTGCGGGCCGGCGTCGTCTCCGCAGGTGGCTGCCGGGCGGCTCGCGGTCTCAGCCGAGCGTGACGTCGAAGACCGGGTTGGCGGCCAGCGTGCGGAACGCCGCCAGGTTGGCCTTGGTGCTGTCGATGCTGATGTCGCGGTCGCCCTCGTCGTCGTGCGAGGTGTCGAAGTACACGATCGCCTTGATGTTCGGACGCTTGCGCAGCTCCGGGAGCACGCTCTTGAACCCGGCGGTCTTGTCCGTCGTCCTGCCGACCCGGTGGTACACGCCCCACTCAGCAACCATCAGCGGCTTGGCCGGGT
Organism: Actinoplanes sp. NPDC049316; assembly: GCF_040677315.1. Classification (NCBI taxonomy): domain Bacteria; kingdom Bacillati; phylum Actinomycetota; class Actinomycetes; order Micromonosporales; family Micromonosporaceae; genus Actinoplanes; species Actinoplanes sp. NPDC049316. The sequence continues at coordinate 84,503 of NZ_JBFAQM010000006.1, forward strand.
GCTGGATCGTCGCCCAGTCGTAGAAGCTCAGGCCGCCGGCCGGCTTGCGCTCGAGCAGGTCGGCGAACATGCCGTAGTGGTAGTAGCCCTTCTCGGCGCTGACGTACGAGTCGAGACCCATCCAGTCGACGACGTCGTCACCGGGGTACAGGTCCTTCCACCAGGACTGCGCCATCCACTTCTCGTTACCCATGTACGCCATCACGTTGATCGCATTGCTCACGCCCTTGGCCCGCAGACGCTCGATCGTGTGGCGGTACATCGCCGCGAAGTCCTTGGCCTCCCAGCCCGAACCCGAACGCGCGACCACGTCGTTCTCCGGCTCGTGGTTGAGCACCAGGAAGAACTTCTCCGGGAACGTCGCCTTCACCCGGGCCGCGAAACGGTCGATCCGCGCGTCCTGCTCACCCCGGGCCACCTTCGCCCAGGTCGAACCGTACGCGATCTTCCAGTTGATCAGCAGCACCCGCGGCCGCGCGGCGTCACGCGCCATCGCCATCTCCGACTTGGTCGGGAACGGCTCGTCACCCTTGTGGTACGTGTGGAAAATGCTCGCCGTACGCCCGCTGAGCTTCTCCCAGTCCTTCAACGCGGCGTCACGCGGCGCGCTCGTGAAACCACCCGCAGCCGCACCCCACAGCACGCCGCACGAGGGCACCAGGCGGGCGTCGGTGACGCACCCGGCGGGAGCGGCAGCCGGCGCAGCCTGCGCGGCGGTCGCGCCGGTGAGGGCGGCGCCCGCCCCGGCGAGCAGAGCGGTCAGCGACAGGACGGTCTTTGTGATGGCCGAGCGACGCAAGATCTGATCTCCCCCGAGTCTGTCCGGCCGCGTTGCCGGCCGGGCACACGAAGAAGATTCGCGGAGGCGCAGAGCACCACGGTGCGCGCACGGGTGCTACAGGGTTGCGGTCGAATCCGCCCGAGACCGGTGCGCCTGAAATCGGCCACGAGCCGACTGACTTGAGAAGTGTTACGACTTCCGGAGATGGCTCATGAAGTGACGTGACGGAGGAGTTCCACCACCCGCTCCCAGCGGAAGGGCTGTCCTGGACCAGTCGGCTGCAGTACCTCCGGCGCAGTGAAGTGGACGCCCGCCCTCTCGAGAAGCCTCAGGCTTCCTGGGAAAGCAGGGTGCCTGGTCAACGCCGATTTGGCGTACAGGGAGGCGACGATCGGCACGCCGTTGCCCAGCGATTCGTTCAGCGTCCCCAAGGCGAGGTTGTCGTTGACGCCGGCCGCCCACTTGTTGATGGTGTTGAAGGTCGCCGGTGCCACTAGAACGGCGTCAGGCTGCGGAAGGTCGCGAGGCTCGTTCGGAAGCCGTTGACGATGTCGCACCGGGTTCCCAGTGCAGCGGGCAACATCCTCGACTGGAAGCCATGAGTAAGCGATCGGGGTGGCAATGACGTGCACGGTCCATCCATCAGGCTGAAGCGCGCTCACAAGGTCAGCTAGCTCTAGGCATGGCGGCGCGGCACAGGCGACGAGGTGGAGTGTTCTTGACCCTCGGCTCACTGGTCAGACCGCCACCCCGACGCGAACGGCGAGTTCGCGGAGGCCGGGCGTGGCGACGCGTCGCTCTCGGCTCAGGAGCCTCGCGATGAGCGCCCGGGCCGGCGGGTGCAGTCGAAGCATTTGTGGGGCGAGCCGCTCGGCTTGCAGAAGATGCAAGAGGGCGGAGGCGTCTCCGTCGGATAGCTCGAGGAACGCATGCGCCATGTCGAGATGGATTTGGCTGCGCCGGCTGACCAGCGCCACCGGCATGTGAGAAGTGTTGATTCGCGTGGCCAAGGCAATCGCCCGGCGAGGGTCGGACGGGGTGGCGATCTGGACCGCATGAATCAACACATTGGTCGGGCCGAACGCCGTCCAGAGATCATTGCGATCCCCGCCGAGCCGCGAGGCAAGGTCCCCAGCCGACGCCAAGTGTTCCTCGGCATCTTGACGACGACCTTGGCGGCTTGCGATGACGGCTGCAAGCAAGGTCAACGCTCCATACGCCGAGATCTCCGACGCGCGAGACAACGTACGCGCTGCCGAGGACGGCAGTCCGCTCTCGACCACCCTGGCGGCATCATCCACACGTCCCGGCAGGGCGAGCAGGGCGCAGCCGATGGAGGTCAGCGTGGCGGAAACAAGAGCGTTGTCCTTGGTCTCACGCGCCATCGCCAAAGCACGGTCACCTGTTACCCATGCCAATTCCGCATCACCCAACTTGAGGGCGAGCTTGGAGACTGCCAGGTGGGCCGCCGTGGCGCAGGCTTGCAGCCGTCGGCGCTCCCGATGATCGGCGACTTGGTCCATTGCTGCGGGCAGAGCCGCCATGAGGGCGGGCACCATCTCCGCAGCAGCGAGGTACTCGGCCCGTTGATATCTCGTATGTATCTGCTCTACCGCCATCACGAGCTGCATTGAGTTCAAGGGAGGCCGCGATCGCTCGGCTGGTGCTTCACTCATCACGGCTCGTCGGAAGGCGTTCGGGATCGTTGCGACGGCATCGGCGTCAGCAGCCTTCGACATGCGGTTGACAACATGTGTCTGCTCCTCCTCAGAACACGCCGGCCGCACACCCTCACGGTCGGCGGCGCCCCGCATCCCGCGCGTGATGTAGAAGCCAACGTCGGAGTCCTTCACGACACCGAGGACATGACGCAGGGCTTCCCGGCGGCGAGCACCGGGCCAGCGGTACCGCCCCTGCTCCAAGTGACCGATGTAGGTGGCATCCAGCCTGTCGACGACCTTGTAGCGGGACCACAGGTAGGCGTTGGCGGCATCGGCGAGCTCTTGCCGTGACATCGTCCGCCCGGAACCGCTCGGCGACAGCAGTCGACGTCGAGCCCGAGTCAACCGGCCGTTCGCTCCGTCCGCCGCGTCCGTCACCACCCGTCGTGCTCCTCTCCCGGGTATCCCCCACGATTCAAGGGTGCCCGGATGCCAGCATGTCAGCGCTTTCGGATGTTGAACAGCCTGCCGACATCGGTGGAGTGAAGCGCCGGCCGTATACCGCCACCGATTGCGTTTCCGAGCCCAATTCACCGAACTAAACGCCGACGCAGGCCGCCTTCTCGCCTTCCCTGCCTTACGTGATCGTGGACCAGCGAGAGCGGACATGACCGAGAAAGTGCCACTCACTCGGAATGTCTCGGCGTAGCGGACTGGCGAAGGGTGGCCATGCACTCATGAGGCACGAGCGCAGACGGCGAATCGTTGTCTTCCCGGGAAGGCGCTGCGTCTGCGGCCTGCGCTGGCCCTGCCCGGACCGCTACCTCTGGCCGCCCGACACCCCCATTCCGGACGGCTCTCCCGCCCCGACCCCCGCCTGGAACGCCCCCACCACCCAGCTCGCCCAACCAGGCCGAGCCGGCGCCCTCACCCCAGCCCAGGCCTGGCGAGCTGCTCGACGAAGCTCCCCCATCTCTCAGCGATGCCGGATCGACGCCGACGCGGTCGTTTCCCCGGCCCGGCCCGATCGGTGACGGACGAGTGAGCGCTCACGAGCCCGTACGCCCCAAGTGGTTTTGCGGTGCCTGCGGCTTCCCCTGGCCGTGCCCGACCGCCAAGGCCGAGCTCTCCCAGGATTTTGAACGGTTTCCCACCTCGTTCGCCGCCTACATGGCGCAGTTCTACGCCCTGGCCTTCGCAGACGCGGCATCCCAGCTGGACGGCGCCCCGGCCGATCTCTGGCACCGCTTCATGGGCTGGCTCCCCCGCGCGCACGTCGGCGCCGACGGGGTCCGGGAGTGAGGTGCTGAACGGGCGGAAGAAGGGCGTTCGGTCAGAGTGGCTGGGAATGGACGACGTCGCCGGATGCCAGGTAGACGCGGTCGCCGGAGACCGTGAGCAGGTCGCCGCTCACCTGCGGCCACAGCGTCGGCAGCTCTGTTCCGTCGGCCAGCCGCCAGCGCAGGACCCCGCCGCCGAGCTGCTGGTTGGCCGGGACGTACACGACGTCGCGGTGGATGGTCGGTGGTCTCATCAGCGTCACGCCGGCTGCGGTTTCGGCCGTCCACCGCTGTGTGCCGGTACGGCGGTCCAGCACGGTGATCATTCCGGGCGCGTACAGGATCAGGTCCTGGTCGTGGAGGTACGCCGCTGGGTCGACCCGGCTCGTAAGGTCGCCGGCGGCGATCTTGTGTTGCCACAGCGACGAACCGTCGCGGGCGCTGAGTGCGGCGATCGTGAAACCGCCCGGTTTTCCGTCGGTCGTGGCGACGTAGGCCGCTTCCGCGGCCGCCGCGAGACCGGTGAAGTGTCCCGGCGTCTCGCGGTGCCACGCTTCCCGGCCCGTTGTCGTGTCGTACGCGGTCAGCCGGGCGGGCGGGGGGCGTTCGTCGGCGCTCAACACCGTCGGACCTGTCACGGTGTAGACCCGCGTGCCCGCGGCCGACAGGTTCGGGATCCCGCGTCGCCCGCCCGCCGGATGTCCGCAACGCGACACACATCAGCCGCGGCGTCCGACCAGTCGTCGGCCTGCCGCAGCCGGCCCGCGCCCGTGCTCCCGTGACCTCCGCCGGCCTATCCGCACGCTCAGCGCCAGATCCATCCACCTGCGCATACCATCCCGTGATGATTCCCAAGACCTTGCTGGCTCGCGGTGGACTCACGTACGTCGATCGCCGTGACTTCACTCGCGGCGATTCACCGCGCGTCGTGAAGCGGATGCGCTGGCCGTCGGTATGCCTCTGGGTCGAGGACAGCGAGTTGACTTTCTCGTCGCGGGCGGGCTGCGACGTGCTGCACCATGCTGAGGTAACCGCGTTGCCACACGGACCGATCGTGGGCAGGCATTGGGCCCTTGCACTCGCGGTGTCCTTCAGCACGCCAGAACGTGATCAGGTGCTGCTTTTCTGGACTCCTCGTGCGCGAGCGGTCCTTCGAGAACTGGCTCGGCTCGGGTGGGATGCCGATCCCCGCGCAGACGACTTCGTCGCGTAGTCGAACATCCTCGACCCGGCCCTACGGTCCCACCGGGACGCGTCTTGCCGCCAGGTCTTGAGACGGCTGCTGCCGGCACCGCTCGTTCGATCGCCTTTCAGCTATGCAGGCAAGTCGAATTCGCCCTGCTTCGCGCCTCCTACGAAGGCTGCCCACTCCGAGCGGGTGAACAGCAGCGTTCCGCCATCACGGTCCTTGGTGTCTCGAACGGCAACCGCTTCGGCGAGGAACGCAACTTCGACACAGCTGCCGTTGGCTCCGCTCCGGCTGCTCTTGAACCACTTGGCGTCAGCGAGATCCATCGCTCCACGTTCCTTCCTTCATGCGACCTCGGCCGCCTGCTTGATCAGCTCCAGTGTGTCCTTCGGGCTGAGCGCCTGCGCCGCGAGGCGTTGGAAGCCCGCGCGGTACCGCTGTACGTCCGCGTCCGCCTCCAGGAACAATCCTCCGCCTGCGTTTTCTGTGTAGATGAGCGGCGGGTCCGGATCAGGGAACTCCATCACGATGAAGGAGCCGGGCATCCCGACGTGCGCACCGGCGCTGAAAGGGATGACCTGCACCGTGACGGCCGGCGACCGTGCGGCGGCGATCAGGTGCTGCAGCTGCTCGCGCATCACAGCGGGACCGCCGACCTGCCTCCGGATGACAGCCTCGTCGACAATGGTCCACAGCGACAGGCTCTTGGCCTGCGTGAGCACCTGTTGCCGACGCTTCCGAACCTCGACCCGGCGCTCGACGTCCTCTTCGGCCTCTTCCGGCATCAGGCCTTGGATGACCGCACGCGCGTAAGCCTCGGTCTGCAGCAGGCCGGGCATCATGTCGCCTTCGTAGTCCGAGAGGCGCGACGCCTCCGCCTCGAAGCTGATGAAGGTCTGGTAGCTCTGCGGAAGGTTGTCCTCGAACAGCTGAAGCCAGCTGAGCTGCTGTGACTGCCGCAGAAGATCGAACAGCTCGTTTCGCTTCGGGGAGTCCGTGACCTTGTAGAGGTCGAGCAGCAGGATCAGCGTCCGCTTCTGCGGGCGGGTCAGCGCCTTCTCGATGCGGAAGAGCGCGCCCGTAGACAAGCCCGTGGTCTCAGCGACTTGCTCTCGGGTGAGTCCGGCAGCCGTCCGCAGCCCGAGGAGCTCAGCGGCGAGCCTTCGCCGTCGAACAGTCGGTGGTTGCCGGCGTGCTGGCATTTCGTCCATCCCTCTCGCTCCGTCCATCGAGTCTGCCGGTCTGGGGAGTCACGTAGCCGTCGGGGTGACACTAGAGCTACTAGCCAAAGTATCAATGATACTTATATCGTTCGCTCTAGTGCCTGGAGCACTACAGCACGTGATCTTGCTCCGAATGGCTGTAGGACCGGCCGCCACCGCGGTCGCGGACTCTCTACGCGAGGGGGTAGCGATGAAACACGAGCGCAGACGACGATTGATCGCCTTCACAGCGGGCAGGTGCGTGTGCGGCCTTCGCTGGCCCTGTCCCGACCGCTACGCCTGGCCGCCCAACACCCCAGTCCCGGACGGCTCCCCCACCGCAACCCCCGCCTGGAACGCCCCCACCGCCCAGCTGGACCAACTCGGCAGAGCCGGCGCCCTGACCCCCGCCCAGGCCTGGCGCGCCTCCCGAGGAAGCCGCCGCTGATGCCCGACCCCACCCCCGCACCGCAACCCGGAGCAGCCGGCTACCGGCCCGAGATCCCAGCGATGCAAGATCGAGGCCCGGCCGACCGTTTCCTCGGCGCGGTTCGGTCGGTGACGTCCGCGTGAGCGTTCACGAGGCCGTACGTCCGAAGTGGTTTTGTGGTGTCTGCGGTTTTCCGTGGCCCTGCCCGACCGCCCGGGCCGAGCTTGCGCGGGATTTCGAGCGGTTTCCCACGTCGTTCGCCGCGTACATGGCGCAGTTTTACGCTCTGGCGTTCGCGGACTTCGCGACCCAACTGGATGGGGCTCCGGCCGATCTCTGGGAGCGTTTCATGGGGTGGCTTCCGCGGCCGCGGGCCGGCGCCGACGGCGTCCGCCGGAGGTGAGTGCCGAGGCGGCAGAGGGCGGTGCAGCCGCGACATCCCGCCGCGGCTGTGTCGGCGGCCAACGGGTGGTCCAGCCATTAAGCTCGGTTGTGCGCCGGCAAGCCTGACCCGCTCGTCACCGATGGCAGAACAGGGGGAAAGCAGGAAGCATGGCCATCGCTTACCCCGACGAAGCTCGGTCGGCCTGCCCGCCGAACGTCGAGAGCCGGAACGGTGCCGCGCCAGTCGTGGCCACATGATGGGCCAGCCACCGCTGCACGCCGGCCTCGCTGCAATTCCTTCCCAGGTGCCGTCTGTCGACGTCTATGTCACCTACCGCTGCGACATGCGCTGCCGGCATTGCTTCGTCGGCGATGCGCTGAACATGGGTACGGACCTGCCGGCCGAGTCGCTTGCCGCCTTCCTGCGAACGGCGGTCGGGTCCTGGGGCACGGAAGAGGTCTCGTTCCTCGGTGGCGAGCCGACGTTGTACCGCGATATCGACACGGCGATCGGCATGGCGCGGTCGCTGGGCTGCCGGGTCCGGATCGTGTCCAACGGGGGCCCCGGTCTCGCGCGACTGCTGCAACGGGAGTCGCAAGGCCCGATGCATATCGCGCTCAGCTTCGACGGGTCCACGTCACAACAGCACGACCGCATCCGCAAGCCTGGATCACATGGGTCGACCCTCGCCTCCATAACGGCAGCGCGGCGGCTCGGCCACAGTGTCTCGGCCATCCTTTCAGTCGGACAGCACAACATCGACGACGCCCTCGGCACGCTGCGCCTGCTGGCCGAGACCGACATCGACTACGTGAACGTGCATTACGTCACGAACAGGGGTTTCGCCACGGCCGACATGGTGGCGCCCATGACCGATTGGCTCGGTCTGCGGGAGCGGGTCGCTCGGCTGGAGAGCCGGCCCGCGGTGCGGTTCGAGCGGACCTATCAGCCGGCCGCCCAGCGGTTGCACTGCCTGGCGGACTCGAAGTCGATGCTGATGCTGTTTCCCGACTCGCGTGTGTTCACCTGCTCGATGTACCTCGGCCTTCCGGATGGAAACGCGTTCTGGTGGAACGGTGCGGAGCTCGTCCCGCACGAGCCCTTCGGCCGCCGCTACGAAACGCGCCGCCGGACGACGGGGCACTGCCCGGCGGCGCGTTTCGTGAATGCGAACCTCGTCGCGGAGGCAGAGACGGGCGGCCGGCGAATCGGGTGCATCTTCGACAAAGAACTGTTCCTGCCGGCCGGACCGCCGGTTCGAAGCTTCGTACCAGGAAGGAACACGCAGTGAACCCCGAGGCTCCCATCGAATACTTCCGGAAGCACTCGGCTCTGGCGGACTGGCTCAAAGCCGTCCAACCGGTCGAACGCGACGCCATCCTTGCCGAGGACTCCACCCGCTCGTCGCGTCTGGAGCTCCTGTCGAGCATGATGGGGCTGCCCATCGTGGGGGTGACGGCGTTCTCCGGCAACGAGGTCGAGAACCATGCGGAGTCCTTCGACCATTTTGTCGCGACGGCGAGCGGGCGCTACGCCGTTCGCGCCTTCCCGCCCTCGGAGTCCGGCAAGGTTCTGCGGAATCGGAACCTGCCGGTGACCCAACTGGTGGACTGGTTGGAGCATCAGGGAGTCGATCTCGACGGATACTCCATCGAGTTCAGTGAACACCTGCCGAACCACTGGGCCTCGATCTTCGCCGTACGGCCGACCGGCGTCCTCGGCGAGATGGTCCGCGGAAGTCTCCGGCAGTTGACCCAGGGCGGTCCCGCGGCCGCGTCCGCGGTGAGTTTCAACTACGACTTCCACAACTGGTCCTTCGACGATGCCGCGCCGGAATGGCGGCGCATCGCCGAACACGCGCTCGAGTACACCAAGGTGACGGATCCGGGCGTTCGCACGGCGCTGTCCGAACGGCTGGATTGCGAGTTCACGGAAGACGGCCACCTCTGCGGCTACTTCGAAACCATCGTCACGCCGCAACAGGAGATTCGCTTCATCGACTACAACGTCGCCCTGGGGAACCAGATCGGGGACTCGTACATCGAGCTGACGAAGAAGAACAGCGAATCGACACCGGTGCGCAACGAGATCCGAGGTCGCACGGCGAGCCGGGGCTCTGCGACCGGGCGGTCCCGGTTACTGATCTTCGATGCCAGCGAGGCCATGGACATCGATGACGGCGACATCATCGTCTGCGTCGAGCCGACCCCGGACATGGTGCCCCTGCTGTCCAGAGCCGGTGCGCTCGTCGCGGATCGCGGAGGAGTCCTCAGCCATGCGTCGATCGTCTGCAGAGAACTCGGCATACCGTGCGTGGTGGGAACCGCAACCGCAACCGAGATGATTGCGGACCGGAGTGTGATCACTGTGGACGCCGATAATGCTACAGTCAGGCTGGCCGCCGCATAGGCGAATGTCGAGCAGCTGACGCTTTTCCGTGTCGGAGGTATCCCCTGTGCGCATGTGCAGCCGCGACGAGATCCTGACGCTCATATCGACAGGCAAGTTGGTGGCACAGGCGCCGGAGAATGACGAACTGGTGTTCCTCGACGAACATCGGATCGGCCTCCACATGGACCGGCTGTACGAAGTCAGCGGCACGGTGCATCTCGACCGCCCCGACAGTGCCGATCTTCGTGAGGTCTCGATGGAGACGGAAGAACTCACGCCGCAGGTTCTGTATCTGGGTGTCACTCGGGAGTCGTTCCTGTTGCACGGCGACCTGGCCGCGACACTTCACACCCGATCCACTTATGCGAGGCTCGGGCTCGAACTGCTGGGCTCGTCCAACGTGGTGGTGCCGGGTTTCGGCTCCACTCGGGCGGCTCCCTTGATCTTCGAGATCTCGGTCAAGCAGCCCACGAGCGGCTTCCGTCCCGACAAGGCCTACTGCTTCATGCTGCTGTACCAACTGCACGCCCCGCGGAGATCCCCGAACCGGGCGCCGTACTGGCGCAGGTTCCCCCTCCAGACGGATGTCACGAACGGGAGCCCGGCCGGTGAGCACAAAACCCTATGACGGAACGTGGGACCCGCAGGCCTTCGTCGGTAAAGAACTGATCGGAATCGACTTCTCGCACCGCAGCCTCGTGGGCGCGCGGTTCGCCGGATCCGTACTGAAGGACTGCGACTTCAGCGACAGCGACCTGAGCAATGCCGACTTCACCGGCGCGGATCTCTATCGTTGCGACTTCTCCCGATCGATTCTCTATGCGGCCGGCTTCGACAACGCCAACCTGACCCGCGCGGACTTCACCGGTAGTCACATCTACGGGTGGCTGCTGAATGCTTCCGCGAACGTCACCTACACGAAACTGCTGAGCTTCTCCATCGAGTCCAGGCGGCGGTCGGTGGCCGTCGACACCGTTCGGCCGGCCCACGTTCGCGAGATCGAGTTCGGCGGCCAGATCGACCGCGCCGCTGAACTCTGTGCGAGCAACTACCAGGTCGGCAAGTACCGCTACACCTTCGTGGACCTCGAGCCGCAGGAAGCGGCCCTGCAGCGGTCACAGATCTACAACCGCCTGAAACGCCTCTACCGTGAGAATCACAACGGCGAGGCCGCGCTCCACTGCCTTTTCTACGAGCGCTACTACCTCACTCGCTCGTACTACCGGAACAGCCCGCTCACCGGTGGCAAGTTCCGCGAGAATCTGTTCAAGACCCTCGGCAAGACGGCCGGCGGATACCTGGTCGAGTTCGTCAGCGGTTACGGCGTACGGCCCCTGCGCATCCTGCGTAACCTTGGCGCCCTGTGGTTGATCTTCTTCCTGGCCACCCTGGCGATCACTAGTTCCGCACCGGACAGCGGTGTCCTGTACTCCGCCCCGGCCCGGCCCGCCTCGACAGCTCCGCCGGCTCAGGGGCAGCCGTCCCAGCCGGCACAGCTCGACCTGGGAAAACCTGATCAAGACATCGCCGCGGTCCTGCACTACTCGTTGCTGTCCACCGTGACGCCCGATCCCCAGCGCTACACCTCGTACGGGTGGATGTCGTTCCTCTCGCTGGCGTACTTCGCGATGGCGGCGACCTTGCTGGCTTTGCTGTTCTCATCGGTGTTTCTGCGGCTGCTCAGCGAATGACCTACGGCGTCGTTATGGTGCGGCTCTGGAGCACCCAGACCCGCCCACCGTCCCACACCCACTCGATGTCCTGAGGATTCCCGAAAAGCTGTTCGCATCGCCTGGAGATGGCCACGAGGTCGTCGACGAACGCCCGGACGGCGGAGAAACCGGGAGAGCTGCTGCCGGGAACGACGGATCCGGCACGATCCACTGCCGCGTACTCCGGAGAAGGCTGCGCGGACGAGCCGGCCGCAACAGCGCCGCTCGTCGCCTCGATGAGGATGTGGTCGTTCGACGCAACGGGGTCCGAGGTGAACATGACGCCGCTCCAGAGCGGCTCGATCATCTCCTGCACGACGGCCGCCATCGACGGGTTGGTCGACTCGACCGCCCGTTCGTAGGCCCGCACGACAGGTCCATCGGCGGATTCCCGTACGCCCTCGAGCGCGGCGATGACCGCATCGGTGCGCTTGTCGACGTTCAGAAAAGACTTGAAGATCCCCGCGTACGAATGGGTCGAACTGTCCTCCGATCCGGCCGAGGACCGGACTGCCACAGTGGCGGCCCTCAGGCGTCGGAGCTCCTCAGTGAGCTCCGCCTCGAGGTCTGCGCTGGAGAGATCACGCAGTCCGGCGTCCGTCACGCACAGGCCATCCGGAACCGGCAAGCCGCTGCGCATCATGCGGCCGATGGATCGCGCCTTCCCCCCGACGGAGCGAGGATCAGCGTCGGGAACAGCGGAGAGCGGGACGACGTACACATGGCTCCTCTGCGGTTCCGGACGTAGCCCAGAAACTACACGCTTCCCCAGCAGCTCCGGCCACCCTCGACGGGTAATCAGGCCGTACCGCTGTCGCGGGTTTCCGAAGCGTGGGCGGCGCAGAGCGACGACCGCATCGTTTTCGTGCCGGAGAAAGGGCAGAGGTGAGGGCCGGGCATTGACTGACGGACGTCGATGAGCCTTGACTGGCGAGTGACCCCGACAACGTTGTCACCCGCCAGTCGAGAGGATGCGCCCATGCGTCGAGCCCTGACCACCGCCCTCGCCCTCCTGCTGACCGCCGCCGCGGCCCTCGCCCCGGGCTCCCCCGCGCAGGCGGCCGAGTCCAACGGCGGCGTACGCATCATGCCGCTCGGCGCGTCCATCACCGACGGCTTCAACGTGCCCGGCGGTTACCGGATCAAGCTGTGGGAGTTGCTGACCGACGCCGGCTACCGGATCGACTTCGTCGGGTCGGGCTCGAACGGGCCGGCGAGCCTCGGCGACCACGATCACGAGGGACACAGCGGCTGGCGGATCGACCAGATCGACGCGAACATCGAGGGCTGGCTGCGGACGTACGCTCCGAGGTCGATCCTCGTGCACGTCGGCACCAACGACATCAACCAGAACTACGACGTCGCCAACGCCCCCGCCCGCATGGGCGCGCTGATCGACAAGATCAGGGCGGCCGCGCCCACGGTGGAGCTGTTCATCTCGAACCTCATCCCGGAATCGGACCCCACGCTGAACGCGCGGATCGACGCGTTCAACGCGCAACTGCCCGGCATCGTCGCCCGGAAAGGCCCGCTCACCCACCTGGTCGACATGCACGCGGTGGTCGGCACCGCCGACCTCGCCGACGGTACGCACCCCAATGCCGCCGGGTACGACAAGATGGGCACCCGCTGGTACGAGGCCCTGCGCGCCACGCCGTCGAGCCTGAACGCGACCGTGCTGCCCCCGGTCGGCGCCGCGGTCATGGTGGCGAACCCGCAATCCGGCAAGTGCCTGGACGTCCCGGGTACGGCCACCGCGGACGGTACGCAACTGCACATCTACGACTGCCTGGGCAGCACGATCCAGAAGTGGACGCGTACGGCGGCAGGCGAGCTGCGCGTCTACGGCGACCGGTGCCTGGACGTGGACCACAGCGGCACGGCCGACGGGACGAAGGTGCAGATCTGGACGTGCAACGGGACCGCGGCGCAGAGGTTCACGTTCAACGGTGACGGGACGATCGTGGGTGCGGGGTCGGGCAAGTGCGTGGACGTGACCGCTGGCGCGAGTGCCAACGGCACGCTGGTGCAGCTGTACACCTGCAACAACACGGGGGCGCAGAGGTGGTCGGTCCGCTGAACCCGAGCCGGTCGATGGCCACGCGGGTGGAATGTCCCGTCCTTCCGCGAGATCGAACGCGTCCAAACGTCATGCGCGCTCTCGATCCGCGTGGCTTCCGGTGCATTGCGGCGTGAAGTCAGACTGTTCGCGTGAGCGCAAGCAGGGTCGGGGTTGCGGCTGGTGGAGCCGCCGCCGGGGTGGCGGTCGCCGCGGTGTGGGGCACTGCCTTCGCTGTGGCGGAGGCAGTGGTGCCGCCCGGGTTCGAGGGCGAGCATCTCGGAAGGTCGCTTGCGGCGTCGATGGTGCTTGCGGCGGCGGCTTGCCTGGTTACCGGGGCGTTGCTGGCCCGCGGGCTGCGGTTGCGGCATCCTTGGCCGTTCGCCGCGTCGGGGCTGGTCCTCACCGTGATCGTCGCCCTCTGCGGGTACGCGATCGCCCGAGAGGCGCGCGGCGGGGTCGGCATCTTGTTCTTCGTGGCCTGTCTCGCCGTGATCTATGCGGTGCTGGCGGCTTGCGTCGGCCGAACCACCTATCCGGACTAGCGCCACCGTTCATTCACTGGTCGTACGACCGCAGCAGCTGATGGATTCCGTGAATCGGGCGATAGCCGAACGCTTCCGCGTCGGCGCGGGAGTCGTAGACGCGGTCGAGCGTGCGAGCAGCAGGACATCGATGGTCAGGTTGTCTCTCCGATTCGCCGGCGCAGTTCGGCCCTCAGGTCGTGTGAACGGCCACAGGCCTCGACCTAGATCTCTAGCTCGGCGCCTGAAGGCTCTTGATGTACAACGCCTGGTACCGGTCGAGGCTGGGCTCGATGTTGGTGGCGTGCTCTGCCAGCGTGTCGAATACCCGGCGATAGCTTCCTACGTCCTTGGGACTGCGGGAGATAAGGCCGGTGTTGTAGAGATCGACGACGACGAGTTTGTCGTCGAAGATGGTGAATCCGTGCAGCAGGGGCAGGCCGGTCGGTGCGCCGTCAGGCACGATCGCGATGCTTACGTTGGCGTTCCGCGCTGCAACCTCACGGATGTGGTTGATCTGGGCCAATATCTCGACTTGAGGGTAAGTTCGGCGCTTGAGAACGGCCTCCCCCAGGATGAACTGGAAGGACTTGGACGAGTCGGCTAGCACTTCTTGCCGCTTGAGCCGCGCCGAAACGGCGGCCAGCAGGGCCGGCTCTGTTTGCTCTTCAGCGGTGAGGGGGGCTACGCGCTGGAACGCCTGGAGAACTGCCCTCGCATAGCCACTCGTCTGTAGTGGACCCGGCACTAGAACCGGCTCGAATACACGTACGGCCGTGGCTGAGGACTCCCAGTCGGCCACAGTCCTCTGCTGACCGGCGTAGCCCATCAGGGTCGACCGCCAGTCGGTCATCCTGTCGTGCAAGCGTTCCGCGCGCCCCATCAGCGCCTGGGCCTGATCCTCATCCGCACCAAGCGCGCGAGCGAGAATGCCGATGTCCTGCGGCTCAGGAAGTCCCCTGCCGCGCTCGATCCGGGAGATCTTGGGCTGACTCATGCCGACCCTCGCGGCGAGCTCCGCGCCGGTGAGCCGCTGAGCGCGGCGCATCCGAGCCAAGACAGCGCCTACAGGCTCTTCTTCTTCATCCGGGGTACCGAGATCGCTTGGCATCGAGGCCCCCTCCAGGCATGGGGCTCTTCAGGTCAGGTGAGGTTGCGAACGGCGTCGGCCAGCAGCTCCAAGGGGATCTCGACCAGCGTCTCGCCTTCCGGGACGGCAAGACCCGCCCGCTCGGCTGACACGGTATAGCCCTGCACCACCAGAGTGCCCGTTCCACTTAGGTAGACCGTCGGGCAATTGCCGGCGGTGCAGCTGCTGGCCACTGGCCGCAGCGAGGCGGAGTGCGGCCCTTCGTGCGCAGGACCGGCGTCGCTCGTGTGTGGAAGATCTGTATGCACCGGAGAACCATATTCGCTAGAAGAGCTCCGTCAAGGGCAACGCGCTAGCAACCACCCTCAAGCTGGAGCGTCACGGCACCTACTCTATAGCTAACCGCCGCCTGGATGCGGTCACAACAGGGCTTCTGTGCCAAAGTCGTGAATGAGGGTGGAAATTCAGAACCAGTGAATACACACTGTGGGTAGTCGCCTCGACGCTTTGGTGGTAATCATGATCGACAGGGCGCCGCGTAGTACCCCCCGCCGTACCAGGCCACCTGCATCCCCGGACCGATCAGAAGTACCTCGCTGGACCTCGGTGTTGCTCATGCTGCTCATCGCAGCGAACATCAGCGGCATCGCGGGACTCCTGTCTCATGCTGCAGGTAACAACATTCCCGCAGCCATCCTCACTGGCGGTGGCGCGTTCGCCGGCACTGTCGGGCTCCTCCTGGCCATCGCTCACTATGCCGGTGCGAAGTAACGCTCGGTCAGCACACGAGCCGCCGCTCAGGAGAACCGCTCAGCTCACTGACGGTTCCCCTGACCTTTGCCGAAGCGGTGAAGATCCTGTCTCGCACGGATCGCGGGGCTTGGTGCAGTCGGCGTCGCCTTGAGCTCGTACCAGCGCCGCCTCGGTGGCGTGGCGCGGAGCGCGCCGGGAGCAATTCGACAGCGAAGACTTCCGCCGAGATTTCTCGCGATCTCTGAAATCGGCAGCCTGCGGCAAGCGTGTACCCATCGTGCCGGCGCTGAGGACCGGTGCTCGACCCCTCGAGAGGAAGCACGCACATGTCGAAGCTGAAGTGGGCCGCTGGTGCGGCCGTGCTCGCCTGCACCAGTGCCGCCATGGCGTACGCCGCAACCGGAACAGCCGGCGCCGCGACGACCGGCGCGGGCACCGCAGCCCCAGCCGCGCACAGCAAGGTCGTCGCCCAGCCGAAGGCCGCCGCTCAGCCCAAGCCCGCAGTGAAGACCAAGGCCGCGGTCAAGACCAAGGCCGCGGCGAAGGCGAAGCGGCCCGCGGTGCTGTCCGGCAAGCGGCAGGTCACGATCGTCCGGGCGCAGGCCTTCGAGTCGGCCGTCTCGATGGTCAGCGGGGAGCTGACCGAGGTCGACGACGACAGCGGCCGTCAGCTGTTCGTGCCCACCCCGGTGAGCAAGACCGAGTACATCATCAAGGCGTACGGCAAGCCCACCAACGACCCGGCCAGCCTGGAGCCGTCCTGCTGGCAGGTCAGCCGGCCGGGAGGCTCGGAGCCGCTGCGGGTCGAGGCCGGGGCGTGCGACAAGACCAACCCGCGGCAGCGGTTCCACATCACCGCGCGGGCCGACAAGACGTACGCGATCGACAGCGCGTCGGCGTACCTGCAGTACTTCCCCAACCGGGGGCTGATCCTCGAGGAGCTGGGCGACGCCCCGCTGCTGAGCACGTTCCGGCTCGTGGACAACGGCCCGGCGCCGACCGGCAACCGCTGAGAACCGGGGACGGGGGCGGCCGGCGGGAGTGATCCCGCCGGTCACCGGTTGTGCTGGTCGATGTGGTCCTGGATCTGCCGCGCGAATCCCTCCGCGGTCGCAAGTTGCTCGCGGAGAGCTTGGACGCGGTTCTGGGCGGCGGTGTGGAACATGGCCAGCCGGTCCTGCAACGCGGCGCGTTCGTCGCCTTGGGCGACGGCGAGGGCGTCCAGGATCTGCAACAGGTCGCGCATCTCCTCGAGGGTGAAACCGAGCGGCTTCATGCGTTTGACGACGCGCAGACGGTCGAGGTCGGGTTCGGTGTAGAGGCGGAATCCGCCTTCGCTGCGCGCCGAGGGGATGACCAGGCCCGCCTCCTCGTAGTGGCGGATGGTCCGGATGCTCAAGCCCACCCGTTCGGCGGCCTCGCCGATCTGCATGCGCCCTGCGGTCATGGCATCAGTGTGCCCGTCGCCCATCAGTGGCCGACCTTGAGCTTGCCGGCGAGGTTCTCGTGGAAGGCCGCGCTGGCGGTGTTGAGGCCGACGATGTCGACCCGCTTGCCTTTGGCCTCGTACTTCGTGGTGATGGCATCGAGGGCCGCGACTGAGGACGCGTCCCAGATGTGCGCGGCGCCCATGTCGATGACCACGTGGTCCGGGTCGCCGGCGTAGTCGAACTGGTAGACCAGGTCGTTGCTGGAGGCGAAGAACAGCTCCCCGTGCACGTGGTAGATGCGGGTGGTGCCCTCGGGATCCAGAACGCTGGTGACCTCGGCGAAGTGGGCCACCCGGCGAGCGAAGATGACCATGGCCGCGAGCACGCCGAGAACGACGCCGATGGCCAGGTTGTGGGTGAGCAGCGTGGCCGCGACGGTGACCAGCATGACGACGATCTCGCCGGCCGGCATCCGCTTGAGGGTGGCCGGGGCGATGCTGTGCCAGTCGAAGGTGCCCACCGACACGATGATCATGACGGCGACGAGGGCGGCCATCGGGATCAGCGCGACCACGTCGCCGAGGGCGACGACGAGGATCAGCAGGAACACCCCGGCGAGGAACGTGGAGAGGCGGGTCCGGGCGCCCGACGCCTTCACGTTGATCATCGTCTGGCCGATCATCGCGCAGCCACCCATGCCGCCGAAGAACCCCGTGACGATGTTGGCGACGCCCTGACCCCACGACTCCCGGGTCTTGTTCGAGTGGGTGTCGGTGATGTCGTCGACAAGCTTGGCGGTCATCAGCGACTCCATGAGCCCGACCACGGCGACAGCGAGGGCGTACGGCGCGATCGTGGTGAGCGTGTCCACGGTGAACGGGACGTCGGGCAGGCCCAGCACGGGCAGACTGTCGGGCAGCGTGCCCTCGTCGCCGACGTTGGGGACGCTCAGGTGCGCGACGACGACGAACGCCGTCAGCAGGACGATGGCGATCAGCGGCGCCGGCACGGCGGTGGTCAGCTTGGGCAGGAACACCATGACCGCCAGTGCCACAGCGACCAGGGGATACACCAGCCACGGCACACCGATGAGGTGGGGCAGCTGGGCGGTGAAGATCAGGATGGCCAGGGCGTTGACGAAGCCCACCATGACGCTGCGCGGGATGAACCGCATCAGCCTCGCCACCCCGGCCAGCGCCAGGAGCACTTGGAAGATCCCACCCAGGATGACGGCGGCGACCAGGAAGCCGAGGCCGTGCTCGCGCGCCAGGGGTGCCACGACCAGGGCGACCGCACCGGTCGCGGCGGAGATCATGGCCGGCCGGCCGCCGGTGAAGGCGATGGTGACCGCCATCGTGAAGGAGGCGAACAGCCCGATCTTCGGATCGACGCCGGCGAGGATCGAGAACGAGATCGCCTCGGGGATCAGGGCGAGCGCCACGACCAGGCCGGCCAGCACCTCCGTACGCAGCACCCGGGGCGATGTCAGCCACTCGGGCCGGGACCATCGCGGCGGGCGCACGGCGGAGGAATGCGAAGACATAGTGCTCATTTCCCTGGGCGGTTCGATGGACCGAAGCCTGCCAAACCTACCCTCCGGTGAGAGGAGAGTTGCCCCGAACCGGCCGTGTCGATCATCACCTCGCCACCGGCGTACCGTTGACTTTCCGTCTTGGAATGTGATTGCCTTTCCGTCATGGAAAGTAATGCTGCGGAGCAGCTCGCCGCCATCGCCGACGCCCGTGCCGCAGTCGCCGACCGGCTCGTCACCCCGTGGTGGTATCACCCCGTTCTGGGTCTGCTGGTCGCCGCATACGTCGTCGCCTTCGGCCTGGGCGGCAGCGTCCTCAGGCTCGCCGCCGGGGTGTGCTTCGCCGGGGGTTGCGTTCTGCTCGTCAAGGCCTATCGGCGCCGGACCGGGGTGTGGGTGTCCGGCCTCGACGCGGGCCGGGCGAGCCGGTGGGCGATCGCGATGGGCGTCATGCTCGGCGTCATCGCCCTCTCCGCCGTGGCGATCGGCCGTTACACCGATCTGCAGTGGCCGGTGTGGGTGCTCGCCGCCGCCGGGTTCGCCGGCACGGTGCTGCTGGGCCGCCGCTTCGACACCGCGCTGCGCGCGCAGCTGCGAGCCGCCGCGTGAGCGAGCCCTTCGACGAGGTCATCCACGCCCCGAACCGGCTGCGGATCTGCGCCTTCCTGGACGCCTCGACCAGCGCCGAGTTCAGCGCGCTGCGCGAGCTGCTCGGCGTGGCCGATTCCGTACTCAGCAAGCATCTCAAGGTGCTGCAGGACGCCGGCTACGTCAACATGACGAAACCCACCGGCCGCGGCCGGGTGAAGACCTGGGTCAGCCTCACCGCCGACGGCAAGCAGGCGTACGCCCGGCATGTGCGCGCGCTACGCGCGCTCTTCGAGGCGCCTCAGTTGCCGACGCCGAGCGACGACATGAAGGCGGCCGGATAGCGGTCACCGCGCGCCGCGCCGGCCGGGACGGCCTTCTCGATCTCTGCGAGATCGTCGGCCGTGAGGGTCACGTCCAGCGCCGGGAGGGCTTCCGCCAGGCGTTCCCGGGTACGGGCACCGACAAGCGGGACGATGAACGGCTCCTGCACGGCCACCCACGCGATCGCCAACTGCGCAACGGTGCAGCCCTTCGTGGCGGCGACCCGGCGCAACGCCTCCACCAGGGCGAGATTGTGTTCCACATTGCCACCGGCGAACCGAGGACTGGCGGCGCGGGCGTCTCCCGGCCCGGCAACCCGGTCGGCGGTCCAGTGCCCGGAGATGAGCCCACGGCTGAGCACCCCGTACGCGGTCATGCCGATGCCGAGCTCCCGCAGCGTGGGCAGCACCTCGGCCTCCACCGCGCGGGACAGCAGCGAATACTCGATCTGCAGGTCGGCGACCGGGTGCACGGCGTGGGCCCGGCGGATCGTGGCGGCGTCGACCTCGGAGAGGCCGAGGTGGCGGACGTACCCGGCGTCGATCATCTCCTTGATCGCTCCGACCGTCTCCTCGATCGGCACGGCCGGGTCGAGCCGCGCGGGACGGTAGATGTCGATGTGGTCGACGCCGAGCCGGGTCAGCGAATACGCGAGGAAGGTCTTCACCGCCTCCGGACGGCCGTCCATGCCGTTGAACGAGCCGTCGGGGCCGCGCAGCATGCCGAACTTGACGCTCAGCTCGTAGCTGTCCCGGTCCCGCCCCCGCAGCGCCTCGGCGAGCAGCAGCTCGTTGTCGCCCATGCCGTAGAAGTCGCCCGTGTCGATCAGGGTGACGCCGGCCCCCAGCGCGGCGTGCACGGTCGCGATGCTCTCGGTGCGGTCGGCAGCGCCGTACGCGCCGGACATGCCCATCGCCCCGAGGCCCAGCGCGGAAACGGCCGGACCGGTCCTGCCCAGGGTTCGTGTCTGAATCATGTCCCCCACCCTGCGCCCCGGACGGACGAAGCGGGAGCGGAGCGCTGATCGTAGGAGCGAGACTCTCTGGATGGGCCCGGCGTACCCGAGGCAGCATGAACGCATGCAGCGTGACCAGCTCGCCGGCTTCCTCCGCCGCCGCCGCGAAGCCATCCGCCCGGCGGAGGTCGGCATCGCCGACGGCCCGCGCCGGCGCACCGCCGGTCTGCGGCGCGAGGAGGTGGCCCGGCTCGCGGGTATGTCCGTGGACTACGTCGTACGCCTCGAGCAGGGCCGCAGCAGCCAGCCGTCGCCGCAGCTGCTGACCGCGCTGGCCCGGGCGTTGCGCCTGACCGACGACGAACGGGTCCACCTGTTCCACCTGGCCGGTCACCAGCCGCCACCCACCGACGGGATCGCCCGCATGGCCCGCTCCGGCCTGCTGCACATGCTCTACCTGCTCGGCGACACCCCGGCGCTGGTGCTGTCCGACCTCGGAGAGGTGCTCGCCCAGAACCGGGCCTCCATGCTGGTGTCCGGCGACCACAGCGGCTTCACCGGGGACCGGCGCTACCTCGCGTACCGGTGGTTCACCGAACCCGAGTCCCAGGCGATGTGCCCGGCCGAGAACCGAGCCGACCGGTCTCGCAAGCTCGTCGCCGACCTGCGCGCGGCCGCGGGCCGCCGGGCCGGTGATCCGGAGGTCGCCCGCCTCGTGGCCCGGCTGCAGGCCGAGAGCGCCGATTTCGCACGCCTCTGGGCCGAGCACGAGGTGGCAGTGCGGCGCTTCGATGAGAAGACCTTCCTCAACCCGCGCGTCGGTCCGCTGGTGATGGAATGCGAAACCCTGGTCACTCCGGACCTGGGGCAGGAGCTGGTGGTGCTCACCCCGGCGGACGCCCGGACCCGGGAACGGCTGGAGCTGCTCCTCGTACTCGGCACAGAGGAGTTCCCCGCCGGAGTCACGGCCGAGTAGGCATACCCAGGTGCGGCCCGGCCGGGGTTGGAAAGACTGACCCGCATGACCGTACGCCCGGCCGCCGACCGCCGCCGCGAACCCGCCGTCCTGCTCACCGTGGGCCTGGTCGCCCTGGCCGTCTCCGCGATCGGTGCCAAGTCGATCGGCACCTGGCTTCTCGAGGTGTCCGCGGCCGTCGTCGCGGCGGTGATCCTCGTGGCCACGTACCGCCGGTTTCCGCTCAGCCCGCTCGCGTACCGGCTGATCCTGGCCCATGCCCTGATCCTGATGGTCGGCGGCCATTGGACGTACGCCGAGGTCCCGGCCGGCGACTGGGTCCGCGACACGCTCGGGCTGGCGCGCAACCCGTACGACCGCCTCGGCCACTTCGCGCAGGGTTTCGTGCCGGCGATCGTGGCCCGCGAGGTGCTGCTGCGCCGGACGCCGCTGCGGCCGGGCGGGTGGCTCGCCGCGCTGGTGATGTGTGTGGTGATGGCGTTCAGTGCCACGTGGGAGCTGTTCGAGTGGCTGGCGGCCATGGTCGGCGGGTCGTCGGCGGACGACTTCCTCGGGACGCAGGGCGACGTCTGGGACACCCAGTGGGACATGTTCTGCGCGGGCCTCGGCGCGGCGACCAGCTTGCTGCTGCTCACCCGCGTACACGACCGCCAGCTGCGTGGCCTCGGCGTACGAAACACCGCGCGGGTCACGGAGCGGCAACCGGATGACAACCTCCGGTAGGTATCCATGGGATGTGAGCCGCCTTCATCGCTGGTACCTCGGCATCGGCGCCGTTGCGCTCGTGGGCGGGGCGGCGCTGCCTCCGGCCGTGCGGGTCTGGGTGTACATGGCGGTGGCCGCCTCGGTCATCGTCGCGGTGGCCGTGGGGGTGCGCCGGCACCGGCCGGTCTGGCCGGCGCCCTGGTGGCTGCTCGCCGCCGCCGTGGCCATGTCGCTGCTGGCGAACGTGGGCTGGGCGCTCGCGATGGATGCGGCCGGCATACCGCGGTTCCCCTCGTTCGGGGACGCCTGCTACCTGGTCACCCTGATCCTGATCGCCTCGAGCGTGTACCGGTGGGTGCGGCCCGCCGAGCAGCGCAGCGGCGCGGTCGACGCCGGGATCGTCGCGCTCGGCGGCGGCGCGGTGCTGTGGACCCTGGTGGCGGCGCCGCTGCTCTTCGACGGCCGGTTCGCCGGGCTGCGTCTGGCCAGCTTCTTGTCCTACGTGTGCCTCGACCTGGTCATTCTCGTGCTGACCGTACGCGTGGTGGTGATCTCGCGGGTCCGTACGCCCGCCTACCGGCTCATGGTCGGCGCGGCCGGGATGCTCGTGGCCACCGACACCACCAACTACGCCCTGCTGCTGGCCGGTACGAGCTGGGACACGATCACCGCGCTCGGCTGGCTGGGGACGTACCTGCTCATCGGCAGCGCGGCGCTGCACCCCTCGATGGCGCGCAGCACCGGCAGCATGCCCGGCAACCCGTCACCGGCCTCCCGCCGCCGCCTGGCGACGTACGTCTCGCTGACCGTCGGTGTCAGCACGCTCAGCATCGTCAGCACCGCCGCGCTGCACGGCGAGCAGTCGCCGCGGTTGATCGTGCTGGAGGTTCTCGGCGCCGCGATGTCCGTCCTGCTGATCGTCCGGTTGTCCCAGCTCGCCACGCTGCTCAACCGCCGTACCCATCTCGACGGGCTGACCGGGCTGGGCAGCCGCGTCGTGCTGCAGGACCGCCTCGACGACGCCGGTTGCGACCACCGGGTGCTCCTGCTGGTGGACCTGGACGGCTTCCGGGACTTCAACGACGCCTTCGGCCACCAGGCCGGCGACGCCATCCTGATCGAGACCGGGGCCCGGATCCGGGCGGAGGTGCCCAGCAGCGCCACCGTGGTCCGCTTGGGCGCGGACGAGTTCGCCGTCTGCGCGGCCGCCGGCGGCGACCGCGACGGCACGAAGCTGGCCGAGCGCATCCTCAGCGCGGTGCACCGCCCGTACCGGGTGCGCGGGCTGACCGCGCGCCGCTTCGCCGCGAGCATCGGCGCGGTGGCGCTGCCGCCCGGGCAAGCGGGCTCGTCGGCGCTGCGCGACGCCGACCTGGCGCTGCGCGTCGCCCGCGGTCGCGGCGGCGACCAGGTCGCCGTCTTCGATCCCGCGGTGCACGCCGAACGGCTCGCCAACGCCGAACTCGTGGAACAGATGCACCACGCGGTCGAGGCCGGCGAGTTCGAGGTGCACTACCAACCGATCGTCGACCTGGCCACCGGCGAGGTCGCGGCCGCCGAGGCGCTGCTGCGCTGGACCCGCCCCGACGGCACCCGCATCCCGCCGGGCCACTTCATCCCGCTGGCCGAGCAGGGCGGCGCGATCACCGCGATCGGGGACTGGGTGCTCCGCCAGGTCTGCACTGATCTGCGCCGGCTCTGGCCTGAGCACCAGGTCCCGGTCACGGTGAACGTCTCCGCACACCAGCTGCGCGACCCGCTGTTCGCCGGCCATCTGCTGGAGCGGTTGGAGAGCTGCGGCGTACCGGGGCAGGCCCTGATCGTCGAGATCACGGAGACCGTGCTGGTCACGTCCGTCACCGACGCCGCCACGGTCACCGGCCATCTGCAGAAATTGCGCGAGCACGGCGTACGCATCGCGATCGACGATTTCGGCACCGGCTATTCGTCGCTGGCGTACCTGCGCGAACTGCCCGTCGACATCCTCAAGATGGACGGCTCCTTCACCGCCCAGCAGATCGACAACGGCGGCGCACGGGAGATCGCGTTCATCCGCGCCATCGTGGAGCTCAGCCGCAGCTTGGGCCTGGTCACGATCGCTGAGGCGGTGGAGACCGCCACCCAGGCCGAACGCCTGCGCGCGCTCGACTGCACCCTCGCCCAGGGCTACCACTTCGCCAGGCCGGGACCCGTCGCGGACCTCTGCGCATTCCTGCGCGCGCGCAGCCGACCCGCCCTGGTCAGTGGCGCTTCGATCAAGAGTCCGTGACACCCCACGCATGGCCTGCGGCGGCACGTAACGCGATCGTCCTTGCGCACCGGCAACGTAGACTGCTGTCGGCGAACAGCCCTCGCTGCCAGCTGCGAACCCGCGACAAGTGGAGGACGTGTCGGTGTACTTGCAGCGCCTGCGCATCCGGGGAGTCCGAGGCTTTCACAGCTCTCGCGAAGTCGACCTGAGGTTCGAGCGAGACCCGGAGGCAGAGAGCGCCTTCGACCGCTACCCGGGGTTGTATGTCATCGCGGGACGCAACGGATCGGGGAAGACGAGTCTGCTGCGGGCCGCCGCAATAGCGCTGGCCGGTCCCGAGGTGGCGAACAGCCTGACCGAGGGTGACCGCGATTGGGTCAGCCACGGACACGCGCTGGCAACGGTCAGAGCCGACATCGTGCGGGACTCCTACGAGGTCAACCTCGGCACGGGCCGCCCAGCCGACTTCTTCTCGGCCATGATCAAGTGGGAACAGACCGAAGGAGCACGGGCACGACCCCAAGCCGATACCCGCGGCGGCGTCGGCGGGAGGATGGCCGAGCGATCGCTGTGGTCCCCGAAGCCGACGGGGTGGTTCGCCGCAGGATACGGCCCCTTCCGGCGCCTGGCCGGCACGAGCGGCGAGGTCGCCCGGCTCATGGCGGGGGACTGGACACTGGCCCGCTTCGCCACCCTGTTCCGCGAAGAGGCGTCACTTGCCGAAACGGTGCAATGGCTGCAACAGGTCAACTATCGCGCTCGCTCCGGCCGTGTCGGCTACGCCGAGCTGGAAGAGAACGTGATCGCACTTCTCAATGACGGCCTCTTCCCCGACGGCTATTCCGTGGATCGAGTGGATCCCGACGGCCTCTGGATCACCAGGGAATCCGGTTCACCCGTCCGGATCGACGAGATGAGCGATGGCTACCGCACGGTCACCGCGCTGGTCACTGACATCGTCCGCCAGATCCACGAATGCTTCGACGGCACCATGTACTGGGCCGAGGACGATCAACCGGCAGTACAGGCCTCCGGGGTCGTGCTCATCGACGAGATCGACGTACACCTGCACGTGTCGTGGCAGAAGCGCATCGGTCCGTGGCTGTTGGAGCACTTTCCCTTCATTCAATTCATCGTCACCAGCCACAGCCCGTACATCTGCCAGAGCGCATCGCCCGGTGGCCTGATTCAGCTTCCCGGACCCGAGGACGACTTCCCGCCCCGCATCGCCGACGACGATCTGTTCCGGCGCGTCGTCAACGGAAGCGGCGACGACGCAGTGCTCACGGAGCTCTTCGGATTGGACTCGCCCTATTCCGAGCGTGTCGACGAACTGCGGGAGGACCTGACGCGACTGGAACGGCTCGCCATCCAGGGCCGGGCCGGCCCGAAGGATCTCAACCTGCTGGCAGCACTGTCCGAGGCCCTCTCCCCGTCGCCGGGCAGCCGGGTGCGCGATGTGCTGGGGGATGACACTTGATCCCGATCGTCCGCCAGCCCCTGCCTGCTTCCCTTTCTGCGCACCTGGCCGGCAAGACCGCGAAGATTGCGGCCAGCGCGACCCGGCAGAAGACAGCCCGCAAGAGCTGGAGCAGCGCAACCGCCACACGCCGGCAGCTCAAGTTGGAGCTTCTCAGCATGTGCGCCCGGCCGTCGTTCTGCATGTACTGCTACGAAAGCCGCGGCACAGACGTCGACCACTTCGTGCCGATCGCCCGGGATCCGCTGCTGACTTTCGTGTGGGACAACCACATTCTCGCCTGCGGCTACTGCAACCAGCAGGCCAAAAAGGAGAGGTTCCCGGTCGACCCGGACGGACATCCCCTCCTGCTGGATCCCGGCATGGACGACTCCGCCGAGCACATGACATTGGCCAGCACCGGGCTGTTCATCGAACTCACACCGCGAGGCCGGGAAACCATCGACGTGCTGGGACTGAACGCCCGTAGCGAGCTGGTCGAGGCCCGGTACCGATCATGGCGAGGCGTCATACGCGTGTTCGGACAGGCAGCTCGAGACCGCCGGCCGGTTGACGCCGATGACGTGGAGGACCTGCGCTTCCTGCCGGTGGTCGACGCACTCCATCACTTCGCGCACGACGTCGCCGCGGATCGGCTCGCACGCAAGGCCGTTCCTCCCAGCCTCGCCCGTTTCGCGGCACACAATCTTCCCGCGCTGAGGTCGATCTTTCCGAGCTGTCGGCTGTAGCCGGCTTATGAAGGCAGAGAGTTGAACTCCTTGCCAATGTCAACATATACCGCACCCCCGGGCTTGCCGGAAGCCCTCGGTCGTGGCGCAGAATCGGCGGCTGACCGCAGGAATGCGCACACCACGGGGGATTTCATGGTTGATGTGATCGTCGTCGGCGGTGGGCCGACCGGCATGATGCTGGCGAGCGAGTTGCGGCTGCAAGGCGTCGGCGTGCTCGTGCTGGAGAAGGAGCCGGAGCTGCCGCCGTACGTGCGGTCGCTGGGCCTGCACGTGCGCAGCATCGAGGTGATGGATCAGCGCGGGCTGCTCGAGCGGTTTCTCGAGAACGGCAGGCAGCACCCGCTGCGGGGCTATTTCGCGGGCATCGACAAGCCCGCTCCCACCGATCTGGACACCGCCCACGGGTACGTGCTGGGCATTCCGCAGACGCTCACCGACCGCCTGCTCGCCGAGCACGCCGCCGACATGGGAGCCGAGATCCGGCGCGGGTGTGCCGTGGCCGGGCTGGAGCAGGACGACGACGGCGTGACCGTCCATCTGGCCGATGGTGCTGCGCCGGTGCGGGCGGGGTTCGTCGTCGGTTGTGACGGTGGACGCAGCACGGTTCGGAAACTGCTCGGGATTGGATTCCCCGGGGAACCGTCGAGAATCGACACGCTGCTGGGTGAGATGGAAGTGACGGCTACTCCGGAAGACATCACCGCGGTGGTGACCGAGGTGCGCCAGACGGAGAAGCGGTTCGGGCTCGGGCCGTCGGGCAAGCCGGGGGTGTTCCGGGTCGTCGTGCCCGCCGGCGGCGTGGCCGAGGACCGTTCGGCGCCGCCGACGCTCGAGGAGTTTCAGCGGCAGCTGCGCGCGTACGCCGGAACGGATTTCGGGGTGCACTCCCCCCGCTGGCTGTCCCGTTTCGGCGACGCGACCCGGCAGGCCGAGCGGTACCGGGTGGGCCGGGTGTTCCTGGCCGGCGACGCCGCGCACGTCCACCCGCCGATGGGTGGGCAGGGGCTCAACCTCGGGATCCAGGACGCGTTCAACCTGGGCTGGAAGCTGGCGGCGGCCGTCACCGGGTGGGCGCCGGACGGTCTGCTGGACAGCTATGAGAGCGAGCGGCATCCGGTCGCCGCCGACGTGCTCGACAACACCCGTGCGCAGATGGAGCTGACGACCAACGAGCCGGGGCCGCAGGCGGTCCGGCGGTTGCTGACGCAGCTCATGGACTTCGACGACGTCAACCGGTTCCTAATCGAGAAGATCACGGCGATCAGCGTCCGGTACGACCTCGGCGAGGGTCACACCCTGCTCGGCCGGCGGCTGCGCGACATCCCGCTGCAGCAAGGGCGCCTGTACGAGTTGATGCGTACGGGCAGGGGGCTGCTGCTCGACCGGACCGGGCGGCTCTCCGTGGGCGGCTGGACCGGCCGGGTCGATCACGTCCTCGACACCGGCGAGGAGCCGGACGCGCCGGCGGTGCTGCTCCGGCCGGACGGGCACGTCGCGTGGGTGGGTGACGACCAGCAGACGCTCGAGGTAGCGCTCGCCAGGTGGTTCGGCGCGGCGTGAGCGCCGCTGTCACTCTCTCGGGCTAAACCGGTTGGGCGCAGCGTAATGATCAAAACGCGAAAACCGCGAAACGGACGCCCGATCTCCGGGCCGGGGTCCGTGGCGTTTTCCTCTACGAGACGCCGTCCTGCCTGCGAAGCGACGGCGTCTCCCCAGCGGACAGGCCGAAGCGGAGCCGGGCCGGCAAGCGGGCGAGCGGATCGCCGGCGGCCGGACCGGATGCTCCCGCGGAAGCGTCAGGAGAATGCGCCATGCACCACGACCGCGCCGGATAGCCGGCTCCGTAAGCGCCTGCTGCCTTACGAACCCGGCAGGTGACGAAAAAGGATCCGCGGACCGTGTCGTGGCGCGTGTGCGGATCAGGCGGGTCCTCGGCGGCCAGAAAACGCCGAGGGCCCGCACTCGCCAGACCTTAGTTCATTCACCGACCTCACCGTCGCTGCCGTGTCGCATGCCCCCGGTTCACGGCCGGGACGGTGCGGGCCCGCCGCCCGTGGTGCTGATCAGGCGGGTTCTCCGGGGTCCTCGCCGCCCCGCCCGGCGGCGGGGGCCCCACCAGCGCGGCCGCCACGTGCCGCGAAAACGTCAGACCTCGAACGCCGCTTATTTGCCCCGCCGGCAAGGAAGGTGCTAATCGCATGTCGTCCCTGGTCATCACCGTTACGGCGGGCGAGGCACGCCCGCCGGGCATCGATGAGCGAGGCGACGTGCGGCGCGCCGTCCCCCGGTCGGGGTAATCCGGTGAGCGCAGAAGCGGGATTTCGAACGGATGAGAATGCCGCACGGACATCCGATCACGTTTCTGCCCTTGGTCCGGGAATGTTGTGCCGCGCCCTTTCCGCCTCCACCGGAATCGGCGCACTCGCACAGGTCATTCCCCGTGGCCCCGGTCGCGTCCCGGCGACCGGGGCCACGTTCAAGGTCTCGCAGGAGGAAAGCGCGGATGCGCAAGCTCAGTAGACGTACCACCGTCGTTGTCGTCGCCTCGGTCGTCGCCGTGGGGGCGGCCGGGGCGGCGTACGCCGCGTGGAGCCTCACCGGTTCGGGCACGGCCGAGGCGAAGGCCGGGTCGGTGGTGACGCTCAAGGTCACCAGCGCCGGGCTGGCGGGCGGGCTCACCCCGGGCAACGCGACCACGGTGCTGCTGACCGTGGAGAACCAGAACGCTTTCCCCGTACGCATCACCGACATCGACCTCACGAAGCTGGACTCGCCCCAGGAGGGGTGCGCCGCGACCGACAACGTCCAGGTCGTCAACGACGCGCCGCTGCCGGACGCCGCGACCGTCCCGGCCGGCAGCAAGGACAAGCCGGCCACCGCGCGGATCGCCTGGGCCGGACCGCTGCGGATGATCCCCGACCCGGCGGATGCCTGCCAGGGTGCGCCGTTCACGTTCAACGTCCACCTCGACGCCGTCAGCGCGGCGTCCTGATGGCCGCGACGGGGCACGGTGGCGGCCTCGCCGTCGCCCCGTCGCCCACCGATGAGCAGACACCGAAAAGGATGCGCATGCGCAAGCTCGACCGTCGCGGCAAGGTGATCCTGAGCGTCGCGGCCGCTGCCGCCGTGATCGTGAACGCGGGCGCCGCCTGGGCGTACTGGACGCTGAACGGCGCCGGCACCGGCGTCGCGGTGGCCGGCTCGGCCGTGGAGCTGAAGCTGCAGGGCCGGTCGGACGAGAGCAAGCCGCTGTACCCGGGCGCGACCGCGGACCTCGCGGTGACCGTGACCAACCAGAACGACTTCCCGGTGAAGATCACCTCGATCAGCCCGGGCAAGGGCAAGGTGACCGCCGACCCCGACCACCGCGACGCCGGCTGCATCCAGACGGGTGTGGTGCTGAGCGCCGACGTGCTGCCGGTGTCGTGGCAGGTCCCGAAGAACACCATCGGCGCCTTCACCGTCCCGGACGGCCTGCGGATGACGAACAGCTCGGACAGCGCGTGCCAGGGTGCGACCTTCACGATCCCGGTGAAGGCGTCCGGTCTGAGCAGCGCCTCCTGAACCACCTCGTGGGTGTCCGGGCCGACGCGCCGCCCACGCTCCCCTTGTCACGTCGGCGCGATGCATGTCAGGAGTCAGGCTGTGCACCGGTGGCACAAAACCGTGGTCGTCGCGGCGGCCGTCGTCGGCGCGGCCGGGCTGGCCGTCGCGCTGCGCGACCCGTCTGCGACCGACCAGAAGATGACGCTCACCGCGGCGCCCGGCGCCGACGGAACCAACCCCGTTTTCACCGTACGGGGAGCAGCGGTCGAGGATCTGTACCCGGGCGCGCGGCGCCGGCTGGTGCTGACCCTCACCAACTCCTCCAACCGCGATCTGGTGGTGACGGGGATGCACGCCCGGCTCACCGCCACGTCGAAGCCGGGCTGCGAGCCGGTTGTGTCCAACCTGGAGGTGGGCGCGTACACCGGAGCCCTGCCGGCGCGGGTCCGGGCGCGCGGCAGCCGCGAGGCCGGCGCCGTGCCGCTGCACATGCCGAACACCGTCGTGGACGCCTGCCAGGAGGCCACCTTCACCGTCCTCGTGACCGCCGACGCTGTGGCAGCCCGGTGAGGCGTCGGCACGCCCGTACCGGTCAGTCGTTTCGTTTCCTGCGGTCGCCACTGCCGTTCGTCGGGGTGGCGACCGCGCTGGCGATCGGCACCGGCGTGGCGGCGTACGGGGACTGGGACGTCGGCGCGGACGAGGCGCAGTTCACGGTGCACGCCGCGAGCATTCCCCGGATGGACGCGCCCGCCGTGACGCTGCCCGGCGGACAGCCCGAGATCACCGCGGACGGCATCGTCGTGGGCGGCCCGCGCATCGAGTGGGACCGGGTGTCGATCGCCCCGGGCACGCCGGTGCAGCGCTACGTCGTGACCCGGCACCTCGGCCCGATCATCCAGGTCGCCTGTGACGTGCCGGCGGACCACAGGCGATGCGTCGACGAGAACGCCCCGGCCGGATATCTGGCCACGTACACGGTCGCGGCGACGTACGGCTCGTTCTGGACCGGCGTGCCCAGCCCGGAGAGCGCACCGGTCCCGCTGCCCGGCGAGGCGGCCCCGATCGTGGTCGACGGCGTGGTCATGGTGCCGGGCGGCGACGGTTCCACGCTCGTCCCGGCGCCCGGGGTGAGCGCGTCGGCGCCGACGGGGATCGTCGTCGTCCCGCAGGCGGGCACCGGGGACGGGAAGCCCGCGGCGGAACCGGTGGTCTCCGCGTCCGCCTCGACCGCGCCGGGACAGGTTCAGCAGCCACCGGTGCACAAGCCGCCCGCGCCGCCGGAGGAATCCGCGCCCGTTCCGGACTCCGGGAAACCGTCGTCGAGCGCGCCCGCCGGAGACGATGAAAACGAGGGTGGCACACAAAAGGACACGCCGCTCGGCTCGGCGGTCGACGCGGTCATTCCCGGCTGACTAGACATCCGTCGAAGTTCATAAACGCGCGTTCCTGTCACGGCGAAACACCCTGAACAAACAGCTAAATTCCGGACGACGGCCGTTTACGCCAACTGCCTTTACAGGTGTCCTGGTTTCCATGGGGCAAAGAATAGGATCGTTGGTATGACGCCATCCGGTTCGATCGCCATCCAGCTCGCCCTGTCCGTCGCCATGGTCATCTTCACCGCGTACGTCGCGGGCCGGGTGCATCAGTGGTACCGGCACGGGTTCGATCGCGATGTCGCGTACCGGGAGGGCTACAACCAGGCGTCGCACACGCTGTTCCAGCTCGCGGTGCGCAACCACCCGGTCAAGCCGGCGCCGGTCGCCGCGCCGCGGCCGGCGGCGAGCATCGCTCCCGGCGTGCGCGCCGTCGTCCCCCTGCACCAGCTTCCCGAGCGCACCCCGGTCGACCCGGCCGGCGGGCGCATCGAGCACACCCGCCTGTTATCGCACCAGGCCTGATCCGTAGGGAAGTACCGGACCGCCATGACCGTCCCCGGCAACAGCATCATCCAGGCCCTGTTCGCGCTCGCGTTCGTCATCGCCAGCGGGTACGCGGCCGGCCGCATCCACCAGTGGTACAAGCAGGGCCTCGATCGCGACCAGGCCTACCGCAACGGCTACGACCAGGCTTCCAATTCCATGTTCGACATGGCCATCCGCAAGCGCCAGCAGGACCCGGCAGCGGCGGACGCCGAGGGTGACTTCACCCCCGCGGCGGCGGAGAGCCCGGATCGCCAGCATCTCGTCGGCCAATCGCGCCGCCGCATCCAGCCCCCGCCCAAGGCCGGCCGCCGGCGTCGCCGCTCCGGGACACGCTGAGGTTTGCCCTCCACCCACGGGTGCTGCTAGATCTCCCCTTGCCGCTGGTCGGCGGCGTCGTGCCCGGCCCTCCCGGACGCGATCGGACGCTCACCCCTCGCCCGGCCGGATTAGCTCGCACGGCTCGTTCCTTCCGGTCGACCGGACACCCGGGACGGACCGATTGCCGATCCGCACAAGGCGACGAATCGGGCACTGTGGGGGTTCACCGAGCATCCGTACCCGCAGGAGGAGGCTCCGGGCCCATGAGAACCGCCGTGACGGAAGCCGTGCCGGACGACGCGGCGCCGCCCGCACCGCGAGACCGGCGGCGCCGGCTGGACGGGCGTACCCGGGCCATCCTCGCGGCGGCAGCGGTCACGGCCGCCGTGGTCAACGCCGGGGCCGTGTGGGCCTACTGGACGATCACCGACGCCGGGGCCGCCATCGTGGAGCCGGGAACGTACGTCTCGATGGCCCTGCGTGGACGCTCCAGCCTGGACACGCCGCTGCAGCCCGGCGCCACCGGCCCGCTCACGGTGACGGTGTCCAACGACAACCCGTACCCGATCGTCGTCAGTTCCGTGGAACCCGGCCCCGGCAACGTGGTCGCCGACGACGAGCACCGCGAGGCGGGCTGCCGGCGGCCCGCGGTGAGCTTCGCCCGCAGCTCCCTTTCCGTACGCTGGCAGGTCTCGCGCAACGACGTCGCGGTGTTCACCGTGCCGGACGCCCTGCGGATGGCGGCGGACGAGAAGGCGGCCTGCGCAGGTGGCGTCTTCACCGTGCCGGTCCAGGTGACCGGTCACGTCGACCGGATCTGATCAGACAGCTGCGCTCAGCGCCCGAGCGGCGTACGGTCGTAACGCCGGATCGACGTCTGCCGTTATCGGAGGTCGCCATGACCACCGTCCAGCCGAAACCGATCGTGACCCGCCCCTGGCCCGTACGGCGACAGGTCAAGGGCAGCGCGTTCGCTCGGGTCCTGCGCACCACCGACGCGAAACAGATCGGGATCATGTATCTGTTCACGTCGTTCGCGTGGTTCGTGGTCGGCGGGTTCATGGCGCTGCTCATGCGCGCCGAGCTCGCCCGCCCGGGCATGCAGTTCCTGTCGCCGGAGCAGTACAACCAGCTGTTCACCATGCACGGCACGATCATGCTGCTGTTCTTCGCCACGCCGATCGTGTTCGCGTTCGCCAACTACATCGTGCCGTTGCAGATCGGCGCGCCGGACGTCGCTTTTCCGCGGCTGAACGCTTTCGCCTACTGGCTCTATCTCTTCGGCAGCGTCCTCGCGCTGGGCGGTTTCCTGAGCCCCGGCGGCGCGGCGGACTTCGGCTGGACCGCGTACGCGCCGCTGAGCGATTCCACGCATTCCCCGGGCCTCGGCGGCAACATGTGGGTGGTCGGCCTGGCCGTCTCCGGCCTCGGCACCATCCTGGGCGGCGTCAACATCATCACGACGATCCTGACGCTGCGCGCGCCCGGCATGACGATGTTCCGGATGCCGATCTTCACGTGGAACATCCTGATCACCAGCCTGCTGGTGATCCTGATCTTCCCGTTCCTGGCCGCCGCGCTGTTCGCGCTCGCCGCCGACCGCATCCTCGGCGCGCATGTGTACGACGTGAACACGTCCGGCCCGATCCTGTGGCAGCACCTCTTCTGGTTCTTCGGCCACCCCGAGGTGTACGTGGTGGCGCTGCCGTTCTTCGGCATGGTCACCGAGGTCATCCCCGTGTTCAGCCGCAAGCCGGTCTTCGGTTACAAGGGCCTGGTCGGCGCCACCCTCGCGATCGCCGGGCTGTCCATGAGCGTGTGGGCGCACCACATGTTCGCCACCGGCCAGGTGCTGCTGCCGTTCTTCAGCCTGCTGAGCTTCCTGATCGCCGTGCCGACCGGGCTCAAGTTCTTCACCTGGATCGGCACGATGTGGCGGGGCCAGATCAGCCTCGAATCACCCATGCTGTTCGCGATCGGGTTCATGGTCACGTTCCTGTTCGGCGGTCTCACCGGGGTGCTGCTGGCGGCGCCGCCGATCGACTTCCACGTGCACGACACGTACTTCGTGGTGGCGCACTTCCACTACGTGCTGTTCGGCACCATCGTGTTCGCCGTGTTCGCCGGCACCTATTTCTGGTTCCCGAAGATGTTCGGCCGGATGCTCGACGACCGGCTCGGAAAGGTGCACTTCTGGCTGACGTTCATCGGCTTCCACACCACGTTCCTGGTGCAGCACTGGCTGGGCGCCGAGGGCATGCCCCGCCGGTACGCCGACTACCTGCCCACCGACGGCTTCACCACACTGAACATGATCTCCACGCTGGGCGCCTTCGTGCTGGGCGCGTCGACGCTGCCGTTCTTCTACAACGTCTGGCACTCGTACAAGGTGGGTCCATTGGTCACCGTGGACGATCCCTGGGGCCACGGCAACAGCCTGGAATGGGCGACGAGCTGCCCGCCGCCGCTGCGCAACTTCGACCGCATGCCACGCATCCGCTCGGAGCGCCCGGCCTTCGACGCGAAGTACCCGCACCTCGCCGCGGGCGAGCAGTCCGTCGCCGGCCCGCCCGAGGGTGGCGGCCGGCCGCTCACCAGCGAGTCCGACACCGGCGCCACGTACCAGGAGGACCGCAGCACCTAGACTCGCTGCGTGATCATCGACCGGCGGCCCGGGGACGGGGGCACCGTACGGCTGCTCGTCGCCGGCGAGCTGGACATGGTCACCGCCGACGAGCTGACTGCCGCGGTGACCGCCGCCCTCACCGACGGCGCCACCGCGGTCGTCGCCGACCTTCGCGGCGTGACGTTCTGCGACTCGTCCGGCATCGCCGCGATGGACCGCGCCTACGGCGCGGCCGCACGCCTCGGCCGGACGTTCCGGATCACCGAGGTGCAGCCGAACGTGCAGCTGGTCCTGCAGCTCACCGACATGTACGAGACCCTCACCGGCCCCTGACCCCGGCTCGCGCCCCGCCTTGCGAACGGCAGGCGGCGATATCGTTCATGCGACAAACGGCATCGGCGCGATTGACGACGTCCCGGCTCGGGCATTGGCCGCACGCATGGAGCGGCCCACGGAGGAGGCAGCCGGCGTGCACGAGCACTACACGATCCTGCGCGAGCCGGAGGTCATGAGCCTCGGCGGCACGGCCACGCTCGTCGTCCACGCCGGCGGCGACATCGACCTGCAGGCCTGCCCCACGCTGCGCGGTGTCATCCTCGACGCCGTCGCGGACGCCCGGGCCGAGGCGGTCACCGTCGACCTGACCCGGGCCACGTTCATCGACTCGGCCGCGCTGCAGGCCCTCCTGCACGGGTTCCTCGCCGCCTCGGAGGCCCACAAGGGCTTCCACGTCGCCAACGCCCACGGCATCGTCGAGCAGGTCCTGGTCACCACCGGGATGCTCGAGGTCTTCAACGGGCGCCGGTGAGCACCGGTTCGCGATCCGGCGCCGCCATCCGGCGATCCGACCGAGGGGCCCGCAGCAGCGGCAGGCAGGTCAGCGCGAGCCCGCCCGCGACCGCCACGCCGCCGGCGGCCTGCGGGACGGAGAGCGAGTCGCCGAACACCGCCACCCCCAGCGCGAAGCCGACCAGCGGCTCGAGGTTGACGAACGCGCCGGCCACCGCCGGCGTCACCCGCGACTGACCCCACGCGAAGAGCGTGAACGGTACGAGCGTGCCCGCGATCGCGAGCACGAGGGTCGCGGCCACCGGGGCCGGGGCGAACGACAGGGCGGCCGTACCGTCCACGAGCACGGCCGCCGGCAGGGTCACCACCGCGCCGACGCCGAACTGCACCGCGGTCACCGCCACCGGATCACGGCCGGCGAGCACGGCCGGCTGGGCGACCAGGAACGCCGCCGAGAGCAGGACGGACAGACCGACGAGCGTGTCGCCCGCGAGGGTCGCCGTACCGCCGCCGTGAGCCGCGATGACCGCGATCCCGGCGAGGGAGAACGCGGAGCCGGCCCACGTCGACCCGGTCGCGCCGCCCCGCCGGGTCAGCACGCCGAGCAGCGCGACCAGCACCGGCGTCGCCCCGACGATCAGCGCCGAGTGGCTGACGCTGGTCCGGGCGATGCCCGCGTTCTGCAGCACGATGACCCCGCCGTACCCGATGGCGCCCCAGAAGAGCGCCCGCGGTGACGCCGCCGCACGCAGCCCGCGCCGCGCCGCGATCGCGAGCGGCACGGCCGCGATGACGAACCGCACCACCGTCAGCCACGCCGGTCCCATGCCGGTGAGCGCGACCTTCGTCAGCGGGACGGTGGTGCCCCAGAGCAGGCCGGCGGTGGCGAGAGCGAGCAGGATGAGTCGACGGTCGGTACGCATCAGACGATCGTCCGCACCACAAGCTCAGATTCGCCGGCTCGCGCCGATCACGAAACTATATTTGGTCACATGGCCGCTCGACTTGATGAAATCGATGTCCAGCTCCTCAACGAACTGCAGCAGGACGCCGACCGGTCGAACCTGGAACTGGCCCGCCTCGTCGGCCTGTCCCCCGCCGCCACGCTCAACCGCGTCCGCCGGCTCAAGAAATCCGGCGTCATCCGGCACGTCACCGCCAAGCTCGACCCGGCCGAGGCGGGCTTCCCGCTCCAGGTGTACGTGTCGGCGCGGCTGGCCCGGCACGACCCGCGCGCCGACCTCGCCTTCCAGAAGGCGGTGCTCGCGATGCCCCAGGTCATCGCCGCCGACTGGGTGGCCGGCGAGATCGACGTGATGATGCTGATCGTGGCGCGCGACGTCGCGGAGCTGCAGCACGTGCTGACCCAGCTGTCCTTCAAGGGAGCGCAGCGGCTGACGACCCTGCTGCGCCTGCAGGAGATCAAGGCGACCTCGCCGCTGCCGCTCACCCCCGAGCCTTAGCCGGCCGGGCCCTAGCCGATCGCGAGGGTGGTGTTCGCCTCGGGCCCGGCGCCGATCGGCCGGCCGGTGAACGCCGGGAGCTCGGTGGGCGCCGTACGGCCGGTCGTGTCGCCGAGACCCAGCTGCCCCGAGGCGTTCGCGCCGAAGCACCACACGGCGTTGCCCGTGTCGGTGGCGCAGGAATGCTGGGCGCCCAGGGTCACCGTTCGCCAGGTCGTACCCGAGCCCACCCGGACCGGCGCGGTGCGGTCGGTGGTGTCGCCGAGGCCGAGCTGTCCCGACGCATTCGCGCCCCAGCACCAGAGGCTGCTGTCCGTACCGAGGGCGCAGGTGTGCTGGCCACCCGCCGTGACCGTGCGCCAGGTGCCGGTGCCGACCCGGACCGGGGAGAGCTTGGTCGCGGTGCTGCCCAGGCCGAGCTGGCCCGCAGCGTTCTCACCCCAGCACCAGAGGCTGCCGTCGACGCGGGTGGCACAGGTGTGCGCGGCACCCGCGACGATCGCGTTCCAGGTGGTCGTGGTGCCGATCTTCACCGGGGCCGTACGGTTCGTGGTGGTGCCCAGGCCGAGCTGACCCGACGCGCCGGCGCCCCAGCACCAGATCGTGCCGTCGGAGCGCAGACCGCACGTGTACGCCGTACCCGCGGTCACCGTCCGCCACTTCGTGACCGTGCCGACCTGCACCGGCGCCGTACGGCCGGTGGTGTCGCCGAGACCCAGCTGCCCGGACGCGTTGGCGCCCCAGCACCAGAGGGTTCCGTTCGACCGGACGCCGCAGGCGTGCTGCCGTCCCGCCGCGACGGCCGTCCACGTCGTCGCGCCGCCGACCTGGACGGGACCCGCTGTGCGGGCGGTGGTGTCGCCGAGACCGAGCTGTCCCGAGCCGTTGGCGCCCCAGCACCACAACGTGCCATCCGTACGCGGCGCGCACGCGAACCCGGCACCCGCCACCGGCCGTACCCACGTGGTGGCGGACCCGACCGCGGTCGGCGCGGTCAGCGAGCCGGAAGCGGCCGCGCCCGTCTGCCCGCTGGACGAGTCGCCCCAGCCGTAGAGGCCGCCCGACGAGAAGGCGGGCGCAGCCGTGAACTTGGCCGCGGTGGTCGTCTTGGCGGTGAAGGCGGCGTCGGACCGGGCCAGACCGAAGAGGCCGCCCATGGCCGCCAGGGTCACCGCAGTCGCTATCAGCAGACGCCTCACGCCGCTCCTTCTCCGTCTGCTGTCATCGTCGGCCGGGAACCGCCCGAGGTGAGGATTCAGGGCTTGCGGGCCGGGCGCAGCACCAGCGCTAACGCGGCCAGCACGGCGGCGCCCTGCGCCACGAACAGCGCCGGACGGCCCTCGCGCAGCTCGAGGCCGCCGAGCGCCACCCGCGGGACGAGCAGCCGGCCGATGCCCCGCACGTCGGCGGGCGCCGTCCGGAAGGAATCGTCGCTGCCGTTCGCGTCGCCCCGCGTGATCAGCATGCCGTCGCCGTCGATGCCGGCGATGCGGTGGATCCGGGTACGGCCGGGACGCAGCGGATCCGGCACGACCACGACCTGACCGACGGCCGGCGCCCAGCCGACCGGCGGCGCGGAGGTGACCGCCACGTCGCCGCGGTGCAGCGACGGGCTCATCGAGCCGCTGGTCACGACCGTCGGCTGCCAGCCCCACACCGCGGGCAGCGCGCTCCAGGCCAGCATGGCCGCGACCCCCGCCAGGGCGGCGACGGCGATCAGGCGTACCGCGCCGGCGGACAGGCGCAGCACCGGCATCCGGCGGACTCCGGTCCAGGCGACGGTGGTCACGGTCAGCTGTTCGCTTCCCAGGTGAAGGTCGCCGCAGCGGACGCGGCCTGCGCGCTGTCGGGCGTCGCGGCGTTCACCGTGTACGTGATGTGGTACGTCTTCTGCTGCCCGGACCCGCTCGGGGCGAAGGTGCCCACGCCGGTGGCGAACCCGGTCTTCGTGCTGCCGAAGTTCGCCAGCGTGCCGGTGTACGCGGTGCCGGACGGCGTGAAACCGGAGCAGCTGCCGAACCCGCCGCCGCTACCCTCCTCGATCACCAGGTCCACGTACGGCGTGAGCGCCCCGGAGACCGCGGTGCCGTACATCTTCACCGTCGACGAGAGGCTGCCGCTGTACGAGACGGTGATGCACTTGTCGCCGGTCGACCCGGGACGCAGGTTCGTCGCGTTGAACATCGCCGTCGCGCTGTCGTCGTCGCTCAACGCCACCGTGCCGGCGGTCCAGGAGTTGGCAGCGGTCCCCGTGGACGCGGTGAAGGCGGCGTTCGACGCCTGCCACATGACCCCGGAGCTGACCGCGATCCCACCGGCCACGGTCAGGCCCACGGCCACCATCTTCATCCCCGCAAGCTGCATGACATTCCTCTCGGACCGGCGCGGCGGGCATCGCCGTCGCAGTTGCCCGTGAGTTCGGCGGCCCGGCTCAACGCACACTCAAGCGCCCGTCAAATCCCCGGCAAGCCTCCCGCGACCGCTCAGCGGTTGGCCGGCGACCGTGTATCGCGGCCTCGGAACGCCGTCAGGCGAGGGTGGAGACCGTGCGCGTTTCGGAGTCGTAGGTGCGGGCCTCGACCAGCCGCCCGGCCGCGCCGCCGAGGCCCCGCGGGTACAGCTCGTGGACCTCCGGTTCGACCCGCAGCGCCAGGCTCACGTGCGGCACCCACGACCGCGGGTCGTGCAGCGGATTGCGTTCCCGGCCGTCGAGCGCTTCCCAGACCGCTCGCTGCATCGACTGCAGCTCGGCCGTCGGACGCACCCGCCAGGCCACTGTCCGGCCGAGGAACACCACGTCGTCGAGCTCGACCTCGATCGGGAGACCCTCCAACGCCGGCCCGACGCCGGGTGACAGAGCGTCGGCCGTGGCCAGCGTGAGGTGGGGGCGGTTGGTCGGGTGCCGGTGGGAGGCGAGGCTGCGCAGGCCCCTGGCGGCGAGGTCGTGCCAGACGGCTCGGACGCGGTCGTCCAGCGCTGCGTCCAGCAGGAGCTCAACCGTGTGCATCGAGGGAACGGTAGACGAGCAACGGCGGGGACGACGATCGCTCGTCGCCTCCGCCGTTCTTCGAGCCCGGCGCCACCGCCGGTAACAGAGCGTGGGCAGGCGGTGCACCGGATTGACATCGTATCCCGGTCATCTGCAAGTTGCACTACGCGCGGATGCTGTCGATGTCGCGCAGCGTATGGCGTTCGATCACCGGTACGGGCGGCAACGGCGCGCCGGTCACGCTGTCGTAGAGATGCGCGCGGGCTCGCTCCATCGCAATGCCCGCCAGCTCCTCGTCGTGCGAGGCCTTGCCGATGCTTTCCGCCATGACCCGCGAGGCTGCCTCCGCGTACCGGCGGGCGTCGCGCAGGCCCTGCTCGTAGCCGATCGCCGCCTCGTGTTCGCGGCCGCGCGCCACTCGGGCCTCGCTGCGTTCGTACGCGTTGCCGTGCGAGACGAACTTGAGACCGACCGCGGCGCAGTCGAGGGCGACCAGCAGCAGCGCGATGCCGATGTAGAAGACGCCGATGCCCCAGAAGTCGCTGCTCACCAGGTACCACATGGCCTTGGTGCGGGCGCCGAAGCCGGCGTCGGCCTTGATCGCCTCGGCGTTGGCCGTACGCTGATCGCTGATCTTGCGGGTGAGGTCCGCCTGCTCGGCGGCCCGCGACTGCCGCGCCGCCTCCTGGGTCTTCTGCAGCTCCGCGGCCTGCGCGTCGAGACGCGCGGCCTGGTCGTCCAGGCCGCGGGACCGCTTCACCAGGGTGTCGCAATAGCCGCCCTCCGGGCAGCCCGCTTTGCGGGAGACACCGTCACCCTCGGAGTCGGCGAGGGCTTGGGCATAAACGGTACGGGCGTCGGCGCGCTTCTGCGCAGCGCGTGTGGTGAGCGCCTGCACGGCCTTGTCGTCGGCCGCCGTCTCCCGCTTGAGCTGCTGCAGCCGGGCGTCGTACGCGGCGATCGCGCCACCCTGCTCCACCTGGCTGATCTGCTCGTTGTGCACCTCGTTGAGCCGCGCGTCGATCTCGCCCTGGTAACGGGCCAGCATCAGCGGCTCGGTGATGATCACGGCGAACAGCAGGGCGAGGCCGAGGCGGCCGGCGTACAGACCGATGGTCGGGCGGCGCAGCAGGTCGGCCGGGTCCGACGACTCCAGCCGCTCGAAGTTGATCGCCACGCGGCCCACCACGGCCCGGTCGTACGCCACCACGCCGGTCGCGACCAGCGGACCGACCAGCCACTGCCACCACGGATGCGTGTAGTTCGCGCTGGCGTCGACGAAGGCGGCGCCGCCCACCGTCGCGTACCCGAAATAGAGCACGATGAACACGCCGATGGCGCTGTAGAGGACGCGGTCCGAGTGCGTGGTCACGCTGTCCGGGTTCACGTTGGCGATCCGGAGCAACAAGCGACGCATGCAGCGAGTCTCGCTGATCACGCGGCCCGGTGCGGGCGAAACGGGTGGATCGCCGACGGCCGCCTCAGGACATCCGGACCTCGGAGATGAGCACCCGGACGATCACCGAGGCGTGCACGGTCTGCGGCTGCGGGTCCAGTTCCAGCTCCAGGTCGGCGGCCGACTCCATCCCGAACGCCGCGGCCCGCATCATGCCGCCCCCGCCGCCGGTCCCCTCGTCGGAGATCTCGGCCAGGCGCTCCACGCGCGCGCCGACCGCCTCCGCGTACTCCTTGGCCCGGCCGAGCGCGTCGTCGATCGCCTCGCGCCGCACCTCGGCGCCGGCCCGGCTGCCCGGGCGCAGCTGCCACCAGGGGCCGGAGATCGCGGCGTCCTCGATGCCGGCCAGCCGCAGCAGGATCTCCCCCAGCGCCGCGAAGTCGGTCACGGTCACCGTGGTGCTGACGCTCCCGACGTACGCCGAGATGGCGCCGCCGCGTTTGAGCTGGGGATGCACCTGCACTCCGCTGGTCTCCCGGCGCTCGACGGCGTCGGGATAGTCGTCGAGCGCGGTACGCACCTGCGCGGCCCGCTCGGTCAACCGGGTCAGCGTGGCCTGCCGGTCCTTGTCGCGGACGGACACGGTGACGGAGAACTGGGCGAGCTCGGGCGGCACTT
The DNA here is from genome assembly GCF_040677315.1 of Actinoplanes sp. NPDC049316. Lineage (NCBI taxonomy): Bacteria > Bacillati > Actinomycetota > Actinomycetes > Micromonosporales > Micromonosporaceae > Actinoplanes > Actinoplanes sp. NPDC049316. The sequence continues at coordinate 126,664 of NZ_JBFAQM010000006.1, forward strand.
CCCGGACGGCCTCACCGCGGACGACCACCATCGGTTGCTCAGGCATCCCCCGAACCTAGACCGTCGCCCGCGCCGGAGCGACACGGAGCGGCCTCGCCATCGTGCCGATGGGGGCCCGCCTGCACGAGGCGCTGCACCGCCGCGACGAGGTCGGCGTTGCGGAACGGCTTGAGCCAGACGCCGCAGAGCTGCTCCCCGGCGAAGCGGCGATCGTCCGGCTGGATGTCGCCGCTCAGGATGGCCACGGGGACGTCGGCCAGGACCGGGTCGGCCCGGATCGCCTGACACAGCTGCAGGCCGTCGAGACGGGGCATGTTGAAGTCGGTGAGCACCACGTCGGGCGGCCTCCGGCGCGCCATCTCGAGCGCCTCGGCTCCGTCGGCGGCCACCTCGACGGTGAAGCCGACCCGGACGAAGACGCGGTGCAACACCATGCGGACGTCGTCCGTGTCCTCGGCGATGAGGATCGTGGTCACGGCTGGGTTCCCTCCGTACGTGACTGAATCGAGCTTTCACCTCACAAACGACGGACGGACGGCGTCCTCGGCCAGAACCGGCCTACCAGCGGCGGAACGAAGACGTTCGGCCGGACCGGGGGCAACCACACGGCCCGATCCCGTTGTCGGATAGGCGTCCACCCGGTGCGCGCCCTCGGCAGTCAGGGGCGTCCGAGCGGGATCCGGACGCCGCCGCTCAGCGCCGAGTCCCGCAGCACGACAGAGACCGGCCGCACGCCACGGGGGAGGTCGAAGACGAGCGTGCCGCGTACGCGTACGCCCGGGTCGATGGGTTCGAGCACCGTCTGGCCGGGACCGCCCACGTACATGGCCGCTCCCGCCTCGCTGGGGTACGCCCGGCCGTCGGCTGCGTACGCGGTCTGCGCGCTCGCCTCGAGGGTGCGGGTCCGCGGGCCGAGGTTCTTGACCGTGACCGCGACCAGGCAGAACCGCCCGCGCGCCTTCTGGCCGAGCCGCCGGGTGCCGACCTGGCGTACGCCGCAGCGCATCCCGGTGACCGCGAACCGGAAGCGGCCGTCCGTCATCTCCTGGTGGAGCCGGCCGGTGACGGCGTCCGCGCGGGTGGCGTGCCCGGCGGTGCGCCCGAGGTCGGCGGAGAGCTCGTTCGCGGCGGCGCCGATGACCGCGACCAGGGTGACGCACGCGGCGGTGAGCAGCACGGCGAGGGCGGCGACGAGCCACGGCCACCAGTCGTCGGCGTGCGTCGCGAAATGCTGCCGGACCCGGCGGTACGGCATCGGCGACTCCCCCGGGTACGTGGTGGCGTGGCCGGGTAGCCACCCGAGAGATACCGGACCCGGCCACGCACTACACCAAACCCGCACGTATGCCGTGGCGTAGTGGGCCGAACAGTCACCCTCTGTGGCCCGGTCGGCACGCAGCGGCCGCCCGTACGCCTCATAGCCGCGAACCTCGTCTCACGCCCGCGCCGGAATGCCGCCTTCGCCCGTTATGCACCTGGCTAGGCCCCCTCTCTCTGACCGACACGGGAGTTCGCTGTGACCGAGACACAGATCAAGGACCGGCTCAAGGCCGTGCTGAACGGGAGCGCGCCCGACACGGCGACCTCGGAACATCCGCTGATCGTGCCCGGCGCCATGCACCCCAACCAGGCCCTGCAGGTGCTGACCCTGGCGCAGCGCACGGCCGAGGAACACATCGCGATCGCCAACCGCCAGGCCGAGAAGATCCGCGCGGACGCCCAGGCCGCCGCCGATCAGATCGCCAAGGACGCCGAGGCGCACTCGAAGAACATCCGCAAGGAGGCCGACCGGGTGCTCGCCGAGGCCCGCGCGGCCTCGGAGAAAGCCGCCCGCGAGGCCCGCGCGCAGGCCGAGGAGACGCGCCGGAACGCCGAGAAGCTCGTCTCGGAGGCCCGCGACCAGGCACAGAAGATCACCGGGGACGCCCAGGAGCACGCCGAACAGCTCGAACTGCAGGCCCAGCAACGGTACGAGGACGCGGTCGGCAGCCTGGGCTCGAAGCGGGAGGCGCTGCAGCAGCAGATCGAGGCGCTCGAGGAGTTCGACCGCGAGTACCGGGCCCGGCTGACCGCGTTCATGCAGGGTCAGCTGCGCGCGTTGTGGGTGGACGTACCGGTCGTGAGCAACGAGCTCGACACCCCGGACGCCGCGCCGGAGGCCTCGCCGGGCGCCGGCCCGGAGGCGTCGCCGGAGGCCGGCCCGGAGGCGTCGCCGGACGCCGCGCCGGAGGCGGTTGAGCCGGACGAGACCGAGGGCCCGGAATAGCCCGCCCCCTCCGTTCGGCCAGGACGTCCTGGCCGTTCGACCGCGCCGCCACGGCTGCCGCCGCTTCGCTAAATAGGGATGATTCGGACATGACACCACACTCTTCCCGGCGTCGCTGGGCGGCAGCGGCCGTGGCCGTCACCTCGGTGGCGGCCACGATCGCCGGGTCGTTCTTCATGCGCGCCGACGCGAGCACCACCGCTTGGGGTACGCAGGTCGCGCGCTACACGTTCGACGACCCCGCCGCCGGAAGCCTGCTCGACATCTCCGGCCACCAGCACGCGTTGGTCCCGGTCAGCGGCGCGGGCGGCGCCGTGGCCACCATGCCGCGCGGCGACGGCGCTGCCCTGACGTTCCCCGCGGCGTGCCACGAGGAGCCGTGCCCCCGGATCGCGCTGCGCGCCCGCAGCTCCGCGGACCTCAATCCCGGCAAGCGGCTGATCCGCTTCGGTGCGTCCGTCCTGCTCGCCCCGGACCAGACCACCAAGGGCCAGAACGTGGTGCAGAAGGGCTACTCGGCCCGGGGCAGCCAGTACAAGCTGCAGATCGACGGGATGGCGGGAAAGCCCAGCTGCGCCCTGGTGGACGGCCGGACCCGGCGCGTCCACATCGTCAAGAGCAGCGTCACGGTCGCGGACAACGTCTGGCACACCCTCGAATGCCGGCGCAAGCGCACCATGCTCGTGATCCGGGTGGACGGCGAGCGGCGTGGGAGCACCCGCATCCCGGCCGGCCTGTCGGTGTCCAACCGCAACCCGCTGAGCGTCGGCGGCAAGGGCGCGTACACCGACAACGACCAGTTCCAGGGCGCCCTCGACGATGTCTGGGTGGCCATCGCCTGACCGTCCCGCGGGACCGCACAACACGAAGCCGGCGCCACCGGCGATGCGGGATGGCGCCGGCTCGTTGTGCGGAGACGGTCAGAGGGCGAAGCCGTCGAGCTGGTCGCGGAGCTTGGCCAGCGCCTTGGTGAGCAGGCGCGAGACGTGCATCTGGGAGATGCCGACCTGCTCCGCGATCTGCGACTGGGTCATGTTGCCGTAGAACCGCAGGCTGACGATCCGCTGCTCGCGCTCGGTGAGCATGGCCAGCGCCGGGCCCAGCGCCACCCGCAGCTCGGTGAGCTCGAACCCGTCGTCCATGCCGCCCAGGGTGTCGCCCAGCTCGGTGCTGCCGTCCGCGTTGACCGGGGTGGAGAGGCTCGCCGCGGTGTACGCCCGCGCACCCTCCAGGCCCTCGACGACCTCTTCCTCGGTGATACCGAGGTGCTCGGCGATGTCCGTCACGGTCGGCGACCGGCCGAGGGTGTGGCTCAGCGTGCTGTTGGCGCCGGTGATGGCCAGGCGCAGCTCCTGCAGGCGCCGCGGCACCCGGATCGACCAGGTGCGGTCCCGGAAGTGCCGCTTCAGCTCGCCGACGATCGTGGGGATCGCGAAGCCGGCGAACTCGACGCCACGGTCCAGCTCGAACCGGTCGACCGCCTTGATCAGGCCGACCACGGCCACCTGGTACAGGTCGTCGGCGGGCTCGCCCCGGCCCGAGTAGCGGTTGGCCAGGTGCCGGGCCAGCGGCAGCCACGCCTCGATCGCGCGGTCACGCAGCGCCGGGCGCGACGGGTGCCCCGCGGGCAGGCTCGCCATCGCAGTGATGAACTCACTGGCGCTGTCCGTGCTCGACGACGCGTCCGTCAGAGTGTCGGCGTCGTGAGCGGAAACGGCGATGACGGTCATGAAGAAGCTCCCTGTATCCGGCTGCCGGCGTCGGCAGTCTGACGTACTCGGCGGACCCTCCGGCACGGGGGACGCGCCGGCAGCCCGCGAGGTGCTGCGGTGTGCGGACGTCTTGCCCGCAAACAGGGCACGCTCAAACTCACCTGTACGGCTGGAGATCTCGCGCCTGAAGGAGGTTGCGCTCGAGCCGTATGGTGCGTTATTGATCGACGCCTTCGTGAAGGACATTACTGTTCCCCGCCCATCCGGCTTCAACCGATCAGGCGGCGGAACTGCAGCGTGCTCGTACGGAACACCGCCCGCTCGACCACCCGCCGCCCCGGGCCCGGCGCGTCCACCATGCGCCACCGCCCGACCAGCACTCCGACGTGCCCGTTCATGGCCACCAGGTCGCCGACCCGGGCGTACCGCGGCGTGACGCGGATGCCCCGCCGGGCCTGCGCGGCGGACGAGTGCGGCAGCCGGATCCCCACGGTCCGGTACGCCCCCGATGTCAGCCCCGAGCAGTCCCATCGCGACGGCCCGCTGGCGCCGTGCGCGTACAGGTCACCGCGCTGAGCCCGGGCGTACGACACGACCCGTACCCGCGCCCTGGCGTGTCGCCGGGAGAGCTCGAGCGGCGTGAGCGCCGGCACCTTGCGGGCCGCCGGCTTCCGGGCGCTCACCGCCTTGCGGGCGGCGACCGGCTTACCGGCGGCCGCCGCCTTTCGCACGGTCTGCGGAGGCGCGGGCGCGGCTTCCACGGGAGCGGAGGCGAGCAGAACTGTGAAAGCGCCGGTAACAGCGGCCAGGCGCATGTGACGAGCGGACAGCTAAGTCTCCTCGATCGGCTCGGGACACGCGTGTGAGCTCCTGCGCCGGCGTTGCCGGTGCCGCCCGCGCAATGCGGACAGCCAGGACCCGAGCTACCTTTCTGGACAAAGGGGACGCTAGCTTGTGATGGGCTTCACACGTCAAGCCCCATATCCATGAAAAATAGTCAAGAAGCCACGCCGATCATGAGCACTCCGGCGGCGCCGCCGGCTCCCCCGCCTCCACCAGCGCTTGATTGATCTGCGTGCTGGTCGCCAGCTCCCGGAAACCGTCGCCGATCACCATCTCGACGACACCGTCGCGGCTCGGATCGAACTGCATGACGGCTCTGTTCCGCACCATCGCCCGTAGCACCACCGCGTCGCCCACTGCCGCCGGGCCGTACCGCAGAATCGCCACCGCGTCCGTCCGCTCGGCCGCCTCCCCCGCCGCGACGGCCTTCGTGAAGCGGCGTTCGTGCAGGTCCCGGACCACGGTCCGATCCAGGCCGGCGGTGGCGGCACCGTCGAGGACGCGGACGGCCACCTGCGACGGGTCGTCCGGCAGCCGCAGGTCGAGCCCGGCGCACGGGTCCGCCGGCGCGGCGGCCGGCGGCGGCGAGCCCGGCGACGGCCGGTCGCCGGTCGTCCGGACCACGACCGTACCGGCTCCGGCCGCGACCAGCGTGAGGCCGGCCGCTGCGAGGGTGGTGCGCCGGCGGGCCCGGGCACGGCCGCGGGCGCGGATCGCCGCGGCCGGGGCGAGGGGGGCCCGGCGGACGTCGTCCGCCAGGTCCAGGAGCATGTCACGAACGGGACGCGGCATCGTTGAACTCCGGAGATTCGTCGCTGAGCAGGTCCGCCAGCGCGGCGCGGGCCCGGGACAGCCGGGCCTTCACCGTTCCGGCCGGAACCCCGGTCGCGGTGGCGATGTCGCTCACCGGCATGTCGAGCAGGTAGTGCAGGACCACGGTCCGCCGCTGCGCCTCGGGCAGGCGCTGCAACGCGGCGATCACCGCGACGCGGTCGGGCGAGGGGCCGGCCGTGGTGGGCTGACCGCCCAGCCGGGCCTGCGCCGCGAGCCACCGCTTGAAGCCGCGCCAGCGGTTGGCCGCCAGCCGCCACGCGACGGTCCGCACCCACTGCTCCGGGTTGTCGTACGCGGAGACCTTCGCCCAGTGCTGCCAGGCGCGCGCGTACGCCTCCTGCACGATGTCCTGAGCGTCGCCCAGGTCGCCGCAGACGGCGTACACGTGCAGCACCACGCGCCGCGCGGTCGCCGTGTAGAACGCGTCGAAGTCCTCGGTGCCGCCGCGCGTCATGGAGCTTGTTTCCCTCGTGAGATCCGCACAGACGTAAACACCCCGGAGCCGCCGGACCGGTTGCGTCAGCCGTCGAGCTGTTCGACGACCTGCTTGCGGGCGTGCTGATAGATGACCGAGCTGCGGAACCCGACGATCTCCCGGCGGCCGCTGAACTTGTCCATCAGGAAGGCGTGCAGCGCGTCGACGTCCGGCACGGCGACGTGGACGAGGAAGTCGTCGCCGCCGGTCACCACGAACACCGACAGCACCTCGGGCAGCGCCATCACGTACGCCTTGAACCCGTCGATCACCGTACGGCTCAGCGGCCGCACCTGGACGTGCAACAGCGCCTGGACCGGGCGGTTCAGGGCGGACAGGCTCACCTCGGCGTGGTAGCCGGTGATCACGCCGCGGTCCCGCAACGCCCGGACGCGTTCCAGGCAGGTCGACGGGGCGATGCCAAGCTTGCGGGCGAGGTCGCGGTTGGTCTGCCGGGCGTCCGTCTGGAGATGCTCCACGATCGCCGAATCAAGTTCATCCACGACCGGCATTATCGCTCAGCTGCCGAACATCATTCGGTACGAGCACCGTCACGCCTGTCAGATGCCTACCTTTCTCGGCATGGAACACGAACGAATTCTCATCGAGCGCGGACAGCGCTCCGGCTTGCCGATCATCGTGGCGGTGCACTCCACCGCACTCGGTCAGGCCATCGGCGGGTGCCGGCTGGCCGCGTACCCGGGTTGGCGCGACGGCCTGACCGACGCGCTCCGCCTCTCCGCCGCGATGACCGACAAGTGCGCGCTCGCCGGCCTGCCGAACGGCGGCGGCAAGACCGTCGTCGCGCTCCCGCCGGGGCGGATCCTCGACGACACCGCACGGCGCGACGTCCTGCACGACGTGGCGGACGTGATCGCGTCTCTCGGCGGCGCCTACGCCACCGGCCCCGACATGGGTACGGGCCCCGACGACATGGCCACGATCGCCGAGCGCACCCCGTACGCGTTCTGCCGCCCGGTCGATGCGGGCGGCAGCGGCGATTCCTCCGAGGCGACCGCCGTGGGTGTCCTGGCCTCGCTGCAAGCGCTCTGCGCGGAGCGGTTCGGCTCACCCGACCTGTCCGCGCACACCTTCGCGATCCTCGGCCTGGGCCGGGTCGGCGCGCATCTGCTCGGTCTCCTGGACGAAGCCGGAGCCCCGCCGGTCGTGGTCAGCGACGTCGACGAGAACAAGCGGACGGTCGCCGGGAAACACGGGGCGACCTGGACCGATCCGCAGCGGTGCCTGACCGCGGACGTCGACGTGCTCGTCCCCGCCGCCACCGGTGGCCTGCTCACGGCGGCCTCGGTGCCCACCCTGCGCTGCGCGGCGATCGCCGGGCCGGCCAACAACCAGCTCGACGAGCCCGCCACCGCCGGCCTGCTGCACGCCCGCGGGATCCTGTGGGCGCCGGACATCGTCGTCAGCGCCGGCGGCATCGTGCACGCCACCGCCGTCGAGTTGCGCCACGAGACGTCCGGGCAGGCGACCGCCCGGGTACGCGCCATCGGCGAGACGCTGGCGGAGATTCTGCGTACGGCCCGGGCCACGGAGACCACCCCCGCCGCCGCGGCGCGGTCCCGCGCACGGAACCTCGTCGCGCGGGCATCGGGGCGCCTGGCACCATGAGCGCCGTGGCGACCGCTGGGCAGCTCGAGCTGCGTCCCTCGTACCCGATCCGCACCGAACGTCTGCTCCTGCGCCCGCTGACCGCCGGCGACACGAGCGCGCTCCTCGCCTATCGCAGCCGGCCCGAGGTCTGCCGGTACGTGCCGTTCGAGCCGATGGACCGCGCGGGCATCGCGGAACGGCTCGCCACCTACTGGGCGGCCACCGCCATCACCGACGAGAAGCAGGGCATCACCCTCGGCGTCGAGCTCGCGCAGACGGGTGAGCTGGTCGGCGACGTGCTGCTGTACTGGGTCAGCCGCGAACACCTCGGCGGCGAGATCGGCTACGTCTTCCACCCGGACCACGCCGGGCACGGGTACGCCACCGAGGCGGCGCGCGCCATGCTGCGGCTCGGCTTCGAGGAGCTGGGCCTGCACCGCATCACCGCCCGCGTCGACGAACGCAACGGGGCCTCGGCCGCGGTCGTCCGCCGGCTCGGCATGCGCCAGGAGGCCCGCCTCGTCGAGAACGAGATGTTCAAGGGCGAATGGTCCACCGAGCTGGACTTCGCCATGCTCGCCACGGAATGGCCCGCACACCGCTGACGCCTACCGCGGCAGCAGGGCCAGCGCCATCGTCGGCCCGGCGGCGTCGGGGTCGCGGGCGAGCCGGTCCATGAGGTTCTCGCCGGGGAAGTCCTCGAGCACCACGTAGTCGGCCGGGTAGCGGGTCCGGCTGCGGTCGACGGCGTACACGTCGGGAACCCGCAGGCCGAGGGACCGCAGGCGCGCGTACGCACCCTCGAAGAGGTCGAGGCCCAGCCGCCACGGCGACGAGATCGTCCCTGGTGACCGTTCTGGGCGTCATGATCGTCTCCCCTGCCCCCGCCGGTTGTGATCATGCCTCATATTGAGCGCATGAGATCGCGTGCGAGGGTAGCGGCGTTCACGCTGGCGGCGGTCGCCGTGCTGAGCTGGGCGGCCCCGGCCGCGGCGGCACCGGCGTACCCGAAGCCCAGCGGCCGGTGTGTCGACGAGACCGGCGTGATCGGCGACGACCGCTGCACGATGATCACCCGGGCGTTGCTGCGCGACGAGAAGGCGACCTCCGACGAGATCGCCGTCGCGATCGTGCCGACCACCGGCGACAAGAGCATCGAGGCGTGGTCGACGGGCCTGTTCAACAGCTGGGGCGTCGGCAAGAAGGACAAGAACAACGGGGTCCTGCTGGTCGTCGCGGTCGACGACCATCGGGTACGCCTGGAGACCGGTCGCGGCGTGACGAAGCGGCTGACCGACCGGGAGGCGAAGGCCATCGTCGACGACGTCGTGACGCCGCGCTTCGCCGAGGAGGACTACCTGCACGGCGTCCTGGCGGGTCTGGACGAGGTCCGCCGCGAGCTGGGTCATTCGATTCCGGCGGACGCGCTGCTGGAGACACTCGGCGAGCCCGCCGACGACGAGGAGCAGTTCAGCCCGGCGTACATCGTGGACGACGCGGACAGCGGGGACGACGGGTCCGGGTCGGCCTGGGGCGTGGTGATCGTGGTCGTGGCCGGGATCGGCCTGCTCCTCGCGCTGGTCACCCGCGCATCGCGGGGCGGCTCGCCGGGCTGGGCGCGCTCGGTCACCCGGTCGGGATCGGCCCACCACACGGCATGGGTCGGTGGCAGCACCGACACGTCGGCGTCGAGCTTCGGCTCGTCCTCCGGCTCCAGCTTCGGCGGCGGCAGCTCGGACGGCGGGTCAGGAGCCTCCGGGAGCTGGTGAGCCCGCCCGCGCGTCGAGGGCGGCCACCCGGCGCGGGCCCGCCGTACGCCGGTAGCTCGCGTCGAGCAGCTCGCCGATCTCGTCCCAGTCGGTGTCGCCGTCCAGATCGATCCCGACCCATCCGGACGCGCCGAGGTAGGCGGGCAGGTAGCAGCGCTCCTCGCCGAGCAGCGCCTCCCGCTCGTGAGGATCGGCCAGCACGAGGACCGACCGTTCGTGCTGCCGGTAGACGCCGTCGACCTTCACCGAGCCGCCGTAGTACGCGAACACCTTGGTGGTGAAGAAGGCGGGGTGGCCGTGCGAGATCTTCTCGGCGGCGCCGGGGAAGGCGAGCGCGAGCGTGCGTACGCGCCGCAGCACGGGGTCGGCGTCGTCGAACATGATCGGGTGCGTCACAGGACCGGCTCCTTCGGGCTGTACCGGGCGAACACCGTCTGGGCGACCCGGACGAACGCCGCGACCGCCGCCGACCGCGACTCCCGCGGCCAGGCCACCACCAGCGTCGACGGCCCCAGATCGAGGACGGTCCGGTAGGCGATCGCCGGCCGCGGATGCCGCCGGGCCAGCGACTCGGGCAGGAACCACACCATCTCGCCGACCTCGACGAGGTTGAAGATCTGTGCCAGGTCCAGCGGCCGCGGCGGCCGCCCGGCGGGGACCTCGCCTCCGTCGGCCGCCGTACCGTCGGGCAGCATGCGCCCGGCCAGGTCGGCCACCCGCAGCTCGGTACGCGCGGCCAGCGGGTCGGCCGCGGGCAGCGCGACCAGTCGGGGTTCGGTCAGCAACGGCTCGACGTCCAGCCCCCGGCCGTCGAACGGGGTGGGCAGCAGCGCGACGTCGGCCCGCCCGTCGCGCAGCGCCGCGACCTGTTCGCCGCGACCGCCGAGCTGCAGCTCCACCGGCAGCGCCACGGGCTCCTGCTCGTACGCGCCGAGCATCTCGGGCAGCATCCCGGCGTCATAGTCGGCCTTGAGCGCCAACCGCAGCGCCGGCACCTCTCGTCCCGCGTGCCGCGCCCGCCGCTCGGCCGCGGACACCGCATCCAGCGCGGTACGCGCGTCCCGCAGCAGGACCTGTCCCGCCGGTGTGAGGCGCACCTGCCGCGTGGTGCGTTCGAGCAGTCGCACGCCCAGGTGCCGTTCCAGGTCGCGGATCGCCCGGGACAGCGGGGGCTGGGCCATGCCGAGGCGGTCGGCGGCCCGGCCGAAGTGCAGCTCCTCGGCGACCGCCACGAAGTACCGCAGCTGGCGGACCTCGAGGTCGCTCATATCCGTACGGTATCAATGCGGATCGGATCGGTCCTTCAGCTCTGCGGCCGGCGCGCGTTGACTGACCTCATGATCGTTGTCACCACGCCCACGGGCGCCATCGGCCGGCAGGTCGTCGGCCACCTCCTCGACGCGCAGGCGCCGGTACGCGTCGTCGCCCGCGACCCGGACCGGCTCTCCCCGCAGGTCCGCGAGCGCGCCGAGGTCGTACCCGGCTCGCACGGCGACGCGGACGTCACCGACCGGGCCTTCGCCGGGGCGGACGCGGTGTTCTGGCTCGTGCCGCCGAACCCGCGCGCCGAGAGCGTCGACGCCGCGTACTCCGGTTTCAGCCGGCCCGCGTGCCAGGCCTTCGCCCGCCACGGCGTCCAGCGGGTGGTCGGCATCTCGGCCCTCGGCCGAGGCACCCCGGTGGTCGCGCATTCCGGGTTCGTGGCCGCCACCCTGGCTCTGGACGACCTGATCGCCGGTACGGGTGTCAGCTACCGCGCACTGACCATGCCGTCCTTCATGGACAACCTGCTGCGCCAGACCGGCTCCATCAAGGACGGTGTGTTCTTCCAGCCGATCTCCGGCGACCACAAGTCCCCGGCGTGCGCCAACCGCGACATCGCCGACGTGGCCGCCCGGCTGCTGCTCGACGACTCGTGGAGCGGCGTGGACAGCGTCCCGGTGCTCGGCCCGGAGGACCTGTCGTTCGACGAGATGGCACAGATCATGTCCGAGGTGCTGGGGTGGCCGGTGCGTTTCCAGCAGGTCCCGGTCGAGGCGTTCCGGGCCCGGCTGCTCACGGCCGGGATGTCCGAGGCCATGGCGCAGGGCATGGCCGACATGGCGGTGGCCAAGGAGAACGGCCTGGACGACGCCGAGCCCCGTACGCCGGCCGCGAGCAGCCCCACGACGTTCCGGCAGTGGTGCACGGAGGTGCTGCGGCCACGGTTCAGCTGACCTGACGGAAATCGAGGAAGGTCGGTACGGCAGGGCACCGTCACTGCCCTGCCGCACACCAACCTTGCAGTACCCTTCGATCCCGTGGATCCCCTCCTGCCCAGCGATCCCCGCCGAGCCGGGCGCTACGAGCTCGAGGGCCGGCTGGGGACCGGCGGCATGGGCACCGTGTATCTCGGGCGTTCGCCGGGCGGCCGCCTCGCCGCCGTCAAGATGCTCGACCCGTTCCTGCTGGCCCACCCCGACACGCTCGCGCGGTTCCGGCGGGAGGCGGAGACGCTGCGCAAGGTGCGCAGCGCGTACACGGCGGCGCTGATCGACTGCGAGCTGACCGACCCGCCGTACTGGATGGCCACGGAGTTCATCCCGGGCGCCACCCTCGCCGACGCGGTCGAGGCCGAGGGCGCGATGACCACCGGCGAGTGCCTGCGGCTGATGGCCAGCCTGGCCGAAGGGCTGGCGGAGGTCCACGCGCAGGGCATCTGCCACCGCGACCTCAAGCCGCAGAACGTCATCCTGTCGACGACCGGCCCGCAGCTCATCGACTTCGGCCTGGCCCGCGACCCCACCGACACCGGGCTCACACAGAGCGGCATCATCGTCGGCACCCCCGGATACATCGCCCCCGAGCTGCTCACCAACGACCGGCTCTCGCCGGCGGCGGACGTGTTCGCGCTCGGCGCCACCGTCGCGCACGCGGCGACCGGGCGGCGTCCGTACGGTGAGGGCAGCGCCCAGTCCATCTGCCAGCGCCTGCTGCGCGAGGAGATCGACCTCGACGGCGTCGACACCCGCCTCGCCGGCCTCATCCGGTCCTGCGTCGCCGGCGAACCCGAGCGGCGGCCCACCCCCGAGCAGATCGTCAGCCGCTGCCACCACCCCCGGCTCGGCGACAGCGACCCGCACGCGGCCGCCGTGCCGCCGCCGGTGAGCTGGTCCGGCGCCGCCACGGCGACGGACCGCTCGACCCTGTCCGGGCCGATCGCCCCGATCGACACCCCGCCGCCGGCAGCCGGTCCGCCGCGACGCCGGGGCAGGCGGCTCGGCCTGGCGCTGGGAGCGGTCGCGGCGGCCACCCTCCTGTTCGCCGGCGGCGTGGGCGCGGCGGTCAAGTTCACCGCGACCGCCGACGACGCGCCGGCCCCCACCGCGGTCCTGCCGTCGCCGACACCGTCGGCCACCCCGTCCGTACGGCCGTCCGCGCGCAAGTCGCCGTCGAAGCGCCCCACGAGCAGGAAGCCCGTACCCGTCAAGAGCACCAGCAGCAAGCCGAGCCCGTCGCCGAAGCCGAGCACCCGGCCGCCGGTGACCACGGTGACCAGCGCCGACGGCCGCTGCATCCAGATGCCGGACACCGACGTGAACGGCGTCAAGCTCAAGGCGGCCAAGTGCACCGGCGCCAAGAGCCAGCGCTGGCGCTTCACCCGCGAGGGCGCCCTCATGCCGGCCACCGCGACGAAATGCCTCGACATCGGCGCGAACGCGGGCGTCGACATCAACTACCGGATCCAGCTCTGGGACTGCAACTTCGGCGGCGCGCAGCTCTGGGTGCCGCAGACCGACGGCGCGCTGTACAACGCCGGCTCGGGCCGCTGCCTGAGCATCCTGCCCGCCGCCGAGGGCGGGCCGGCCCTGGCGATCCTGCCCTGCACCGGCAAACCCAGCCAGCGCTGGCAACTGCCGCGCTGACCCGCCCCGCCCTCGTCACCGCCGGGTACAAGGTCCCGCCGCCGGCAGGCTGTCGACTCTGCATGCCGGCCGGCCCACCGGCGACGATCATGCTCAGGAACGCCGAGCCGGGCCGACCGATGAGAGAAAGAGGTGCAGCGATGACCGCGACCGTCACCGCACGGCACCTGGCCGCGACGCCGTCGCGCACCGTCCTGACGGACTGCGTCCGCGTCGCCACCGCCGCGCCCTCGCTGCACAACAGCCAGCCGTGGCGCTTCCGCATCGCGGACGACCACGTCGACGTGTACGCCGACCGCACCCGCCGGCTGACCGTCGTGGATCCCACCGGGCGCGAGCTGATGATGAGCGTCGGCGCTGCGCTGTTCACCCTGCGCCTGGCGCTGCGCGAGGCGGGCTGCCTGCCCGTGCTGAACCTGTTCCCCCGCCCCGGCGAGCCCGACCTGGCCGCCCGGGTTAGCGTGGGACGACGCGCCGCCCCGTCCGCCGGCGTCACCTCGCTGGCCATGGCCGTGCAGCGGCGACGCACCAACCGTCACCCGTTCGCACGGACCGCCCTGCCGGCCGGGGCGCTCGACCGGCTCCGGGCTGCCGCCCGCCTCGAAGGCGCGAGCCTCGCCGTGGCCGGCCCGGCGGACCGTGACGCCGTCCTGGCCCTGGCCCGCTCGGCGGACCAGGACCTGCGAGCCCGCGACGGGTACGCCGAGGAGCTCGCCCGCTGGACACACGACGACCGGCATCGCCGGGACGGGGTCCCGGCCACCGCGATCGGCCCCCGCGATGCCCTGCAGCACCTGCCGGTACGCGACTTCCGGCCACCACACGCCGAGCACGACCTGACAGCCGTGGCGTTCGAGGCACACCCCACCATCGCCCTGCTCACCACGCCCGGTGACACCGAGGACGACTGGATCATGGCTGGGCAGGCGCTCCAACGGGTGCTGCTCACGGCGACCACGCTGGGTGTCAGCGCGATGCCGATGAGCCAGCCGATCGAGCTGCCGGCGGCCCGGTCCCTGCTCACCGGCCGCCGCACCGGCGAACGGGCGCAGATGGTGCTGCGCCTCGGGTACGGCCGCCCTGTCCCCGCCACGCCACGGCGCCCGGTCACCGACGTCCTCGTCCGGCGGACCAAGCCTTGACCCCGGCAGAGGCTGCGGCCGCCGCCGGACGGCGCTGCGGCAGAATCACCGGGTGACACGAGCACAGGGTGACGCCCAGCCGCCGCAGGCGTCGATCTCCGAGGACCATTTCGTCAACCTCTACCTCGCCAAGGACGACCCCTGGGACGTCGCGACGAAGTGGCACGACCAGCGCAAGTACGCCGTCACCATGGCGAGCCTGCCCCGCGAGCGGTACCGGCGCTGCTACGAGCCGGGCTGTTCGATCGGGCTGCTCACCCGGATGCTGGCGGAGCGCTGCGACGAGGTGCTGGCGGTCGACTGCGTCGACTCGGCGGTCCGGCAGGCCGCCGAGGCCGTCGGCGACCTCCCGCACGTACGGGTGGAGACGGCGATGCTCCCCGCGGATCTCCCCGACGGCACGTTCGACCTGGTCGTGATCGGCGACCTGCTGTACTACCTGTCCGGCGACGACCTGACGGCGCTGCTCGACGGGCTGGTCCGGCGGCTGGAGCCGGGCGGTGACCTGGTCGCGGTGCATTTCCGGGACCGGCAGGAGGGCGGGAACTACGACGGCTTCAACGTGCACCAGGCCCTGGCCGGCCGGCCCGAGCTGGAGCGCCTCGTCCGGCACGAGGACGAGTGGTTCGTGCTGGACGCCTTCCGCGTCAGGGCGTGACGGTCTCCGCGCGGTCGGCGAGCACCTCGCCCGCCACCTGAAGCAGCGCTTCCAGCGCCGCATGCGGGTCGGCCGGCGCCTCGGGGAACGGATCGGACCGCAGGCAGCGCTCGAGCAGCAGTTCGATCAGGGCCGCGCGGTGCAGGATGTCCGCGGTCTCGATGGCGCCCGGCAGGATGCGGATCTCGACGGTGTCGCGCAGCGGGGTGTCGGTGAGCAGCTGGGTGAGGTTGACGTCGAAGAACTTCGTCAGCCCACCCTCGTCGGCCGCCTTGCGCAGATCGTCGTACGAGGGGACGCCACGCGCCGCCGCCACGAGCGGCTCCGGCAGCGGGGCGAGGCGCCGGCACGCCGGGTTGGTCTGCAGCAGGGTGCGCAGCGGCTCACGCCACGACGCGAAGAGCCGCACGACGTTGGCCAGCGCGTACGCCGCACGGAACGGCGCGCCGTCGAGATGCAGATGCACGGCTGCCTCGCGCGGGACGGTGAAGCCCAGCTCGCGAGCGGGGCCGAGCAGTTCCTCCAGCGCCGTGCCGTGCTCGTCGGCCAGCGGCGGGGTGACGATCTCGCACGGCCGCTCCCGCTCCGCGCCCTGCGGGGCGGCCAGGGCGATCGTCGCGCCGCCCGGGTCCTCCAGCACGTACACGTCGTCGTGGCGCTGCACCCTCGTGCCCCACAGCTGCGCCGCCGCGTCGAGGGCGGCCCGCAGGGTGCCGCCGGGGTCGCTGTGCGCGGCGAGCAGGTGCAACAGCCGCCGGTCGTCGGTGAGGATGCGGAACCAGCCCGGCACCGCAGGGGCCCGCGGGTCGAGACCGGCCAGCAGCGTCACGTCGTCGACCAGCGTGCACAGCAGTGAGCCGTCCGCCCGGCGTACCTCGAAACCCTGGGTGAGGTGCAGGAACCGGCCCAGGCCCGGGACCAGGGACGGTTCGCTGTCGTGATGCCACACCGGGTGGACCCGGCCGCCGTGGCGGGCGGCCAGGTCCACGGCCAGGGTGCGCCGGCTGAGGCCCGGCGGGGCCATCAGCTCGATCTCGAATCCGGTACGCCGGAGCAGACGCGGGGTCACGGCTGGAACGGCAGGCTCTCTCCGGCCAGGAGCTTCTTCCCGCCCGCGACCTTCGCCTCGTACGGCGTGGCCTTCTTCCACATCTTGGCCAGCCGCGCGGCGTCGTCGTAGTCGTAGCCCGCCCGGAAGAACGCGTTGACCTGCTGCTCTTCCTTCGGGGTGGTGACGTCCGGGGAATCCGGGTCGTTGCTCGGCTTGACCGGCAGCTTCTTGCCGTCGAGCAGCCACTGCCCGGCGCGCACCTTGACCGCCCCGATGTGGTCGTCGTCCGACTTCATCTTCCACTTCTTGGCCAGCTTCAGGGCGTCGTCATAGTCGTAGCCGGCGTTGAAGTAGGCGTCGTACTGCTTCTGGTCCGGGTCCGTCGGCTCCGGCGAGGCCTCGAGCTGCGGCTTGCGGCTCGGCGCGAGCGACGGAGTCTGCGGGGCCGCGGCCGGCGCCACCATCGCGCCGTCGTTGCCGCCGGGCCCGGCGGGCAGGATGGACGGCAGGTTCAGCACGCCGGCGACCAGCCCGGCGCCGAGCACGGTGCCGCCGGCGACCTGCAGGCCGCGGCGCCGCCACGCGTAGGAACGGGACAGCTCCTGGACCCGCGCGTACACCTGGGCCGGGTCCGGAGCCAGGTGCTCATGGCTCTCGAAGGCTTCGCGAAGCCGGTCCTCGTTATCGATCACGACGCCTCCTTGGCGTGAATCCTGTGCGCGAACTCCGGCGACAGCCGGAGCGTTTTCAGCGCCCTCGAGGCATGGCTGCGGACGGTGGCCGGGGAGCAGCCGACCAGGTCGGCGATCGCCTCGTCGTCCAGCTGCTCGTAATATCGCAGCACGAGCACCGCCCGCTGCTTACGGCCCAGCGTCGCCAGCCGGTTCCACAGCGCGTCGGCCTCCACGACTCCCTGGGCCGGGTCGTTGCCCCCGCCCCGGGCGTCGTCAAGGTCGACGAGCCGCTCCCCCACCGCATGGACGTTGCGCACCGCCCAGCTACGCCGCCAGGACAGGTACTCGTTGAGCACCATCCGGCGCACGTACGCCTCGGGGGAGTCGGCATCGCTGATCCGCCGCCATTTGACCTGCGCCCGTGCCAGAACTTCCTGGACGACGTCCTGCGCGAGATCGCGGTCGCCCGTGAGGACGACCGCGTACCGCAGCAGGCTCGGGAGCCGGGCCACCGCGAATTGCTCGAAGGTCACACCCTGAAGGACGCGTGCGGGGTCCCGCTGTGTGCACTCGAGATCAAATTTTTTCCGCAGCCCGGCTCCCCTTCCTCTCGTCAGCGCGGCGGCGTCGCCTTCAGCATCGCCGCCTTCGGCTGCTTGACCGGCGCGAACGCCGGAGAGCCGTCGAGGTTGTACTGCTTCAGGTTCACCGCGAGGTGCTCGCTGTTGCCACCCGCGAACAGGCCGCCGAGGGTACCGCCGGCGCGCCCGCCGCTGCGGTAGAGGAAATCACCGCTCAGCGAGTACGGGACCGTGATCGTCCCGTGGGTCACCGTCACCGTGGCCTCCACGACCGAGCGGGCCGGGACGATCACCGGCTGCCGCCAGGAGAACGTCTGCGACCGCTGGGTGGACCCGTTCTGCGTGTAGCTGTACGAGCCCTCGGCGGTGAGGTTGATCTTGCCCTCGGCCAGGATCGGGATGCCGGTCTTGAAGCTCGTCGACACGGACACCTTGATGCCGGTGGTGTCCGACCAGCCCTGGCTGTCCGTGGCCACCTTCGAGCCGCTGATCTCGGTGGACTGCTGCACCGGTCAACTTTGCGTCATGATCCTTGACAAAGGTCAGAGGATTCGGCAGGTGGCGGTGGCGGCCGCGGCGGGATCACTCTCCGAAACGACCGTGACCGGGACCTTCGTGCCGCGCAGACCCGCGCCCTCGCGCTTGACGTACACGTCGGCCACGGCCGTACGCCCGGCCGCCACGTCGATGACCTCCCTGGGCAGCCACGCCGTCCACCCGGTGGCAGGCGCCGCCGAGATGCGGTAGACGTCGGTGGCGGTGCGGCCCGTGTTGCGCACCGGAACCCGGCACCGCGCCCAGCCCGAGGACGGCGCGACGGCCACGGTGGGCGTGACCGCCACGCCGCGCGGGTACGGGCCCGCGCCGTCCAGCGACCGCACCGCGACCGTGTACGACAGCACGCCGGAGGCGTCCCGGCGCGGGTCGAGCACGTAGAAGTGCAGGCGGTTGGCGGTGTCGACGTACTCGTACTCGCTGCCCGAATCCGTGCCGGCGTGGAACAGCGCGTCGGAGAGCTGCCGGTAGTCGCCGACGGTCATCTTCTGCGGGGTGCCGTCCGGGCGGACGAAATCCACCTCGTCGATGTCCTGCGGATTGGCGTCCACCGTCCAGATGAACGGCGCGGCGTCCGCATTCTTCGTCTTGGCCAGCAGGACGCCGGAATCGGGCGTGAACGAGTCGAAGCCCATCCGGTCGACCACCTCGAGCGTGTAGTTGTCGTACCCGCCGCCGTCGCAGTAAGGATCCGTCCCGGCGTCGCAGGCCGGGCTCGCGTCGCCGCCGTCCAGCGTCACGTTGATGCCCGAGATCCCGCCCTCGCCCGGCTCGACCTCGCGGGCGGTCACCCGCGCCACCACGACACCGGAATCGGCCAGCGCATCCCGGGAAAGGCGCAGCACCGCGGCTTCGTCGACGATGCCCAGCTTCATCTTGTTGCGGAGCATGTGCTGGGCGCCCATGGAGGCCCCGGCGGTCGCGGGAATGAGCCAGCGGCTGTGCGGTCCGCCCGGCCCGTTGAACGTGCCGCGGCTGAGCATCTCCCACGGCCCGCTGTAATCGCGGCGCGGCGGGACGGAATACGGATTGTTGTAGTTGTCGGCCACGCCGAGGATGTGGCTGAACTCGTGCGCGTACGTGGACATGCCCGAGCTCTCGGCCTGCAACGAGCTCCCGCCGGTGGCGTTGGGCCAGATGTTCGCCGAGGCCTGCCACGACGTCCAGTCGACGTACCGGGTCGCGTTCCAGTTCGGCAGCGCCTCGTCCGGCGGCCCGAAAGCGTCGCTCACGGCGTCCTTGCCGGCGAACTTCATCTCGCCGAACTCCTGCCACGTGGAGGACTCGTCCTGCCCGGCCGCGAGGAAGAAGACGAAGTCGTAGCGAGCGGCCTCGGTGTCACCGACGTCCGCGAGCCAGGCCGCGCGCGCATCGGTGCGCAGATCACGGCCGCAGATGTCCCCGGCCGGGCAGCCGCGGCCGCGCTGCATGGAGTTCTCGATGCCGTACTCATGGCTCTTCGACGGCATCTGATAGACCCCGAACGACGTCAGGTCGATGCCGTAGCGCCCGCCGGAATCCTCCATCCAGTACTCGTGAATGGTGTGGCCACGGTTCAGGTCGCCGGGCCGGTTGAGGAAGTCGCGATAGAACCCGGGTACGTCGGAACGCGCCAGGTCGTGCACGGAGAACGGGTTGCCGTAGATGGTGGAGTTGGCGGGCCGGGTCACGACGAACGGCTGATTCGGGAAGTCGACGAGGACCAGCGCGCCCTTGAAGTCGCGCACGGAACCGGGGGTCGCGGGATCGGCCCAGTCCGTACGCGGAATCGGCTTGTAGTCGTCCCACGTCATCGTGTCCGGCAGCTCGTAGTTCTGCGGATCGATGGCACCTCTCCGCGGCGCGGGTTGATCCCGCTGCCAGGGCTGGGTCTGCGGCCAATGACGCATCCGCCAGGGGGTGTCCGGGCCGGGCGGGGCCGGGGCCGCCTGGGCCGGGGCCACGGCGGCGGTGGTCGCCAGCAGCGCCGCGCAGATCGTCGAGGCCCAACGCCGTACGGTCATCCCGGCCCACCCGTCGATAGAGGAAAGTCGATCGATCCTGGCACTTCCGGCCGTCGTTGAAAACCGGGTGCGGCACCGGACGGCGCTTGCCTACGGTGGCGGGATGTCCCTGGAAGCCGCCCGCGCCGCCGACGTCCTCACCCAGCTCTCCGGCGAGACCCGCCTGCTCGCGCTGGCCGAGCTGGTCCGCTGCGGCAGGAACGGCGCCAGTCTCGGCGAGCTGAGCCACCGGCTGGACCTGCCGCTGCCCAAGGTCGGGGACGCCTGCGCGCGGCTCGTCGCGCTCGGGGTCGCGGTCGGCTCCGGCAACGGCTTCTACCGGGCCCGGCTCGAAGGCCTGCGCGAGGCGGCCGCCGCCGTCGAACGGGCGCAGCCCATCGCCAGCCTCCTCACCGAATACCCGCAGCTGCGCGGTAACTTCTCGCACGGGCGGCTGACCAGCATGCCGCCGACGCTGAGTGACCGGTACGAGCTCCTCGGCGAGCTGCTGTCGCGGTTCCTCGCCCTCGACGGCCTGCACGACGAGGACGAGATCAACAAGCGGCTGGCCGAGGTCACGGATGACGTCGCGGCCGTACGCCGGATGCTCGTCGACACCGGCCGGCTCGAGCGCGACCGGGCGGGCACCACGTACGGACCCGGCCGCTCCCGGCTGTAACGATCACCGCGGTGCCGCACATGTAGGTGCCGGATGCGCTTCCCCGCATCCGACACCTACAGGAGGCGCGGATGACGACGGCTACGGAAACCCGGACAGCCGCAACGCCACCCGCCGTGCGCCGCGGACGGATGTACGCCCTGGACGGGTTGCGGCTGATCTGCGCGCTGGGCGTGGCCGGTTACCACTTCGGCGACTCGTGGCGGCTGGACGGCGTACGGCCCCCGAAGCACTTCCTGCCGGACGCCGCACCCGTGCTGATCTACGGGTTCCTCGGTGTCGAGGTGTTCTTCCTGATCAGCGGTTTCGTGATCTGCACCAGCGGGTGGGGCCGGACCGTACGCGGCTTCGCCGTCTCCCGCGCCGTACGCCTCTATCCGGCCTTCTGGGCCGGCGTGCTGCTGACCGCCCTGGTCGTGACCACGCTGCCGGTGACCATCGGGGTCCCGGTCAGCGGGCTGCCGTCCGTCAGCGACGTCGCCGTCAACCTGACGATGCTCGCGGAACCGCTCAACACGCCCCTGGTCGACACCGTGTACTGGACCCTCTGGTGCGAGATCCGGTTCTACCTGCTCTTCGCCTGCCTCGTCGGCGCCGGGCTGACGCGTAAGCGGGTCGCCACGTTCGCCACCTGCTGGCTCGTCGCGGCCGTCGTCATCCCCGGCCACCCGCGCTCGCTCGTGACCGACCTGGTGATGCCCGACTTCGCGCCGTACTTCGTCGCCGGGATGACGATGTCGCTGATCCGGCGGTTCGGCCCCGACCGCCGCCTCGGCCTCCTGCTGACCGCCTGCTGGCTGGTCAGCCTGCAACGGGTCCACGTCCGCGTCCTCGACCTCAAACCCGGTTTCACGGTTCCGGCCTGGCCGGCCTACCTCCTGCTGACCATCGCGTACGGGGTGCTGCTCGGCATAGCCCTCGGTTACACGGACCGCCTCACGTGGCGCTGGCTCGCGACCGCCGGGGCGCTCACCTACCCGTTCTACCTGCTGCACCAGCGCATCGGTTACAGCATCATCCGGACCGCGTACGCCCACACCGAGCTGCCCGCCCCGGTCCTTATCACCGGGGCGGTCGCCGTCCTGCTGACGGTCGCCTGGCTCGTGCACCGGTTCGTGGAACGGCCCCTCGCGCCGGTGCTTGCTACCCTCGCGAACCCGTCGCCGGAAAAAGTCGGTAGCACCGGCGCCCGTGCCGAACATGTGAGGTCGTGAGCCAACCCACGGCGGATGCCGAGACCGCCTTCCGCGCCCTGTTCCAGGCCACGTACGACGACCTGGTCTGCTTCGTCGAGCGCCGCACCCACCTGGCGATCGCCGACGACGTCGTGGCCGAGGTGTTCCTCACCGCCTGGCGCCGCTTCGCCGACGTCCCCGAGCCGCTCGACGAAGCGCGCGCGTGGCTCTTCGTCACCGCCCAGAACACCCTGCGCAACCGCCAGCGCAGCGATCAGCGGCAACGCAGCCTCGCCCTGCGCATCCTCCGCGAACCCGGCGACACCGACGCCGCGGAAGCCGACGGCGTGGCCGCACGCGTGGACCTGGTCCGCGCCTGGCACCGCCTGAGCCCGGACGATCAGCAGGCGCTCACCCTGACGGTCTTCGAGAACCTCACCGGCGCGCAGGCCGCCCGCGTCCTCGGCATCTCCCGCCCCGCCTTCAGCGTCCGCCTGCTCCGAGCCCGCCGCCGCCTGCGCCGTCACCTGCAGCACGAAGCAACCGCCGATCACCGCCACCCCACATCCACCACGATCACCGAGACCGGAGCCTCGCTATGAGCCGCCACCTCGACCTCGACCAGGCCCTTCGCAGCGCCGCCGAACCGGTGCCCACCCGCGTCGGCCGGCCACCCGCCCAAGCCCTCCTCGACCGCATCGTCGCCTCCGCCCCCGACCCCGCGCCCACCCTCGCCACCGTCCGCCCCGCCCGCCACCGCCGGCTGATCACCGTCGCCGCGGCAGCCCTGGCCGTCAGCGCGGCCGCTCTCGCGCTGCCGAGCCTGGGCACGGACCGCGCGTACGCCTCATGGACCCCCGACGCCCGGCCCCTCCCGGCAACCCAGGCGGCAACCATCATCGACCGCTGCGTCCCCGAGGTCGGCTCACCGGCCACCCCGGAGCAAGCCCGCAACCCCCGCCTCGTCCTCGGCGAGCAGCGCGGCGCGTACGCGTACCTCGGCATCATGACGCGGACCTGGACCGCGACCTGCTTCCGCGACCACGACGGCACGGTGCGCGGGGCGAGCATCTTCGCGGCGCCGGTCACCGACGCGCAGCTGGGCCGGGAGGGGGTCGAGCTGCAGGCGTACGGTCAGCTGCGCACCGAGGAGGGGTACTGCCGGTTGATCGCCGGGCACATCGGCTCGGACGTCACCGGAGTCACCATCACGGTCCCCAAGAGCCCGACCGTGCATGCGACGGTGAAGGACGGGTTCTTCCTGGCCTGGTACCCGGAGCCGGACGGACCGCTCAGCGTGGGGACTCAGCTGTCGTTGCAGCTCACCGGCGGCAAGACGGTGGCGGGCCTGCTCGCCGGCGACCTGTACGAGGAACCGCGGCTCAAGTGATCTGAAGCCCCGTCCGATTCGCTTCAGCCATCCCCCACCCCGTCGATAGGGAGGCGACGTACGACGCGACCGGGGGGTATGGATGGACGACGGACGGAACGCGCTGTACCGCCGTCGTCGTACGGTCGAACGGGTCGGCCTCACCGCCCGCTTCATCAGTGCGGCGGTGGCGCTGCCCGGCTTCGCCACGTACCACCCCGCGGCCGGAACACCGGCGCCGCCGATGGATCCGGTCGTGGCCGGGGTGCTCTCAGCGGCGGCGCTGCTCCTCACCAACGTCTTCGCCTTCAAGGCGCTCAAGCATCTGCACGGACGCCGCTACCGGCTGCTCAGCGCCGGCCAGGTCGCCGTGGACACCGCGGTGGTGCTGTTCTCCGTCTGGTACTTCCTGGCGGATCCGCGATCCACGACCTGGCCGGTGCTGGCCCTCCCGATCGTCGTGGCGGCCGTCCGTCAACGCCTGGTCGGCGCGCTCGTGACCTGGGCGGTCACCTCCTCCGCCTTCGCCGCGATGCTCGCCGCGCAGCACCCGGCGCCCGGCCAGGCCTCGGCAGCCCCGTCCGCCACCGCGGCGGGCCTGGCGATCGGACTCCACCTCTTCCTCGCGATCATCGTCAGCCTGCAGAACCAGGCGTACGTCCGCCAGCTCCGGGAACTCGAACGCCTCCGCTCCGAACTGACCCTCCGAGCAACCCACGACCCGCTGACCCGCCTGCCGAACAGGGCCCTGCTGTACGACACGGCATCCTCGATGCTCGCCGACGACGACACGGCCGTGACGGTGCTGCTGCTCGACCTCGACGGCTTCAAACAGGTCAACGACACCCTCGGACACGCGGCCGGAGACGCCCTCCTCAAGGAGGTCGCGGAACGCCTGCGGGCGACGCTCGCCCCGGGCGAGACCGCCGCCCGCCTCGGCGGCGACGAGTTCGCGATCCTCTCACCCACCCCCGACGGCGAGGACCTGCGCAGCCGGGTCGGCGCGACGTTCACCGCCCCCTTCGCCTCGGTCGCGGCGACAGCTGCGGCGGCGCATCGCCCGCCACCGCGCGTCGGCGCCAGCATCGGGCTGAGCACAGAACCGCCGGCCCGCGACCGGGCCCTGGACACGATGCTGGCGGACGCGGACACCGACATGTACGCAGCCAAGGCCCGCCGCCGCGACGCCACGCCGAGGTGCGCCTGCCCCACTCCGGCCGACGCTCTACCGGGCCTACCGGTCAGGTCGTAAACCGCGGCGCAGCCATGAACCTCGGCTTCGTCCGGCGCAACGACGGCAGGACGGGGCGGCGGCCACCGAGTGCCACGCCGCCAGAAGGCGGTCCGAGCGGGACAGCTCGAGACGTGCACGATCCTCTATGCTGCCCGCCATGCTCACGATCAGCGACGTCGATCTCGACCCCGCTGCCGCGTACCCCGAGGTCACCACGCTGAGAACGGCTCTCGCCGCGCGCGACTGGCCGGCGTGCCGCACGGTGCTCGACGCGGCCACGCCGGTCGCCCGGACCTCGCTGATCGTCATCGCCGGCGACACATCCGGCCTCGGGGACTTCCTCACCTCGGTCCTGCGTGACGATCCGGATGACGGCACGGCGGCCGCGCTGCTGGGCGCTCACTTGACTGCCGTCGGTTGGCGGGTCCGCGGCCGCTACTGGGCCCAACACGTGAGCGCCCAGCGGTTCTCCCTCTTTCACGACTGGCTCCGGGAAGCGGAGCGTGTCCTGATCGACGGCGCCGCCCGCAACCCGGCGGACCTCGCGGTGTGGACGGCTCGCATGCCGACCGCGCGCGGGCTGGAGCTCGGGCAGGCGGAGGCGCGCCGCCGATACGACCGCCTCGCCGCGATCGACCCGCACCACCTGCCGGCCCAGCGGCACCTCCTCCAGCAGCTGTGCCCCAAATGGGGCGGGTCCTGGCAGCAGGTGCACGAGTTCGCCGGCGAGGCCATGCACAGTGCACCGCCCGGCTCGCACAACGCCGTCCTGATCGCCGAGGCGCACATCGAGCAGTGGCTCGACCTCGACGACGAGGACCCACGGGAATACCTCGGGTCCCCGGCCGTGCGCGAGGCGCTCCACCAGGCCGCCCAGCACTCGGTGTGGCACCCGGACTTCCAGCGCACCCACGGCTGGGTCTCGGTGCTGAGCACCTTCGCGATGGCCTTCAGCGCGGGAGGCGACCACCGCGCCTCCGGGCCACTGTTCGCGGCGCTGGGATCGCTGGCCTCGGAACATCCCTGGGACTACCTCGGCGAACCGGTGCCGGTCATTCAGCGCTACCGGGCGATGAGCGCGTAGCCACGGGGAGGGGCCACGATGATCAAGCAGCTCGAGGTCGACGGCGTACCGACGCTGCTCGCGCCCACCACGGGACCCATGCACGCCGGCCTGGTGTTCCGGGTCGGGCAGGCCGACGAGACGCTGGCCCGCAAAGGCGTCACGCACCTGATCGAGCACCTGGCGTTGCATTCCATCGGCGTGGCCGACTACCACTACAACGGCGTCACGGGCGTCGAGCACACCTACTTCCACATGCAGGGTACGGCGACAGAGATCACCGACTTCCTCACCGGCGTGTGCACGGCGCTCGGGTCCCTGCCGATGGCGCGCCTCACGACCGAGAAGGAGATCCTCCGCACCGAGCGGATGAGCCGGGGCAACCCTGCCGGCGAACTCCTCGGGCTGTGGCGGCACGGAGCCCGGGATTTCGGCCTGCTCTCGTACCCGGAATGGGGCCTGACCGGGCTCACCGCCGAAGACCTGCGCGAATGGGTCGCCCGCTACTTCACGCGGGACAACGCGGCCCTCTGGATCGCCGGCGACGAGATACCGGCCGGCTTGACGCTCGCCCTGCCCGCCGGGACGCGCCGGCCGGCACCCCGGGCGTCCTCGGCCCTGCCGGTAACGCCGGCTTGGTTCGGCGGCTCGTCGGGCGTGGTCGCCTGGGATTCCGTGGTACGCCGGGGAGCCGCCGCGATGCTGTTCACGCACATCCTCGAACGCCGGATGTTCCGCGAACTGCGTCAGGAGGCCGGCCTCTCGTACTCGCTGGGTGCCGACTACCAAACGCGCCAGGACGGCACCGCGGTGATCACGGCCGTGGCGGATGCGCTCCCGGAGAAGCAGGGGGCGGTCCTCGGCGGCTTCGTGGACCTCCTGGCTGCGCTGCGGGTGGGTCGGATCGACCCGGACGAGGTGACGGCCGTGGCACAGCACGCCACCGAGGCGCTCCGGCGGGCCGAGGAACAGGGCGGCCACCTCCCGGGTCAGGCGTTCAAGCTGCTCGCCGGGCTCGAGGTGCGAGAGCCGGCGGATACGACGGCGGAGATTCGAGCGGTCACTCGAGACGCGGTGACCGAGGTCGCCGCGGAGGCGTACGCCGCCGGGCTGCTCATGACACCCGGCGGTACCAGCGCCGACTGGGCCGGATACACCGACGCACCCACCACCTCCGACCACGCGGTCGAGGGCCGCCGCTTCCCCGCTGTGAACGACCCGGGACATCACCTCGTAGCGGGACCGGACGGCGTCAGCAAGATCACCGGCGACGACATCGCGACGGTCCGCTACGACGCTTGCGCAGCCGTCCTGGCCTGGCCGGACGGTCGACGCCAACTGATCGGCCTCGACGCGATGCTCGTCGCCATCGAGCCCACCTTGCACGCCGACGGCTTCGCTGCCGTATCGGAGATCGACGCCAGGATCCCGCCGGACCACCGCATCGACATGCCGGCCCGCGACGCCGCCGACATCCCTCAGCCACCCCTCATCTCCCGGCGCGGTCGCTGGCAGGCACTCTGGTGGAAGATCACGACGTGGTTGCACACCCACGGATCGTGAAGGAGCGGATCGTCCTCCCGAGTGCACCGATCACTCTCGGCTCCGCCGTGGCCGCGCTGACCGGGCTCAGCCTGGCGCTGGTCGCCGGCAAGACGAGCGGCCCGGTCTACTTCCGCACTGTGGCCGGTGCGGTTGCCACCGTTCGTTACGGCAAGCGCCTCTTCGCCATCACCAGCGCCATGCGCGGCTGAGCTGCGGGCCGCCCCGGTTTCGCCCTTCTCCCTCGCCGCTACGGCGCCGTCGGAGAATCGGGTTCAGCGAGTTCGGCGGCGGGCCAGGAGGAACACCGCGAGCGTTGCTCCCGCCAGCAGGACCACGCCCGCCGTGACGATCAAGGCGGGCGGGATGCCGCCGTTCTCGTCGTCGTCGGCCGGAGCCGGGCCGGGCGCCGCGACCGGTGCGTCCGTCGCCGCGGGGCCTGCGCTGGTTGCCTTGGGTTGTGGTGCCGTCAGGGCGGCCATCAGGTCCAGCTGTCCCGCACCGTAGTAGTCGTCCCGGCCCTTGTCGCCGCGGTCGATGGCGGTGCTGGTCAGGCGGTCCACGACCGCGGCGGCCGAGAGGTCGGGGTGTTCGGCTCGGATGAGGGCGGCCGCGCCGGCCACCAGGGCGGCCGAGACGCTGCTGCCTTCGACTTCGGCGTACGTGTCGCCGGGGGCCGGGACGGTGATGTCGACGCCCGGGGCGGCGAGGTCGACCTGGGGACCGTGGTTGGAGAAGGCGGCGACCTTGTTCCGGCGGTCGAGGGCGCCGACGGTCAGGACCTGCGGGTACGCGCCCGGGTATTCGGCGTCGTTGCCCTTGTCGGCCTCGTTGCCGGCGGCGCCGACGAGGACCACGTCGGCGGCTGCGGCCTCCTTGAGGGCGGACTGGAGGTTCTCGGACGGGTCGATCTCGAAGGCGAGGGTGATCACCTTGGCCCCGTGGTCGACGGCCCACCGGATGCCCTGCGCGACGAAGTAGGTGTCGTTGACCGGGCGGATCGGCAGGATCTTGGCCTGCGGGGCGATGCCGAGGATGCCGCCGCCCGAGCCGTGGCCCCGGCCCGCGATGATGCCCGCCATGCCGGTGCCGTGACCGACGCCGTCGTCGTTGCCGGCGGGCTTGTTCTGCACGATCTGACGGCCGGGCAGCACCGCGCCCCGCAGGTCGGGGTGGCTTGCGTCGACGCCGGTGTCGAGGACCGCGACGACGACGCCCGCGCCCTTGGTGATCTTCTGCGCTTCGGACACCTTCATCGGGGACCAGTACCACTGCTTGTCCCGGATGGAGTCGGCGCGCGCGGGGGCCGCGGACACCGCGACGGTGAGCAGGGCCGCGAGCACCGCCAGGGCCTGCCGGACCGCTACGGCCCAGCCGGTCCGGGGGGTCGTGCCCACCCTGGTGGACATGCCGGCCCGGACGGATGTGCCCGCCCGGGCGGTCGTGCCGGCCCGGGCGGTCGTGCCGGCCCGAGCGGTCGTGCCGGCCCGAGCGGTCGTGCCGGCCCGTGCCGGCATTGCGGCCCGGGCGGACGTCGCGGTCCGGACGGAGGTTGCGGCCAGGGCTCGCGTTGCGGCCCTGATGGACGTGCCGGCGGTGTCGTGGGCGGGGCCGGGTCGCGGGGTCCGCCGTGGGGCGGGCCCCGGCCGGGTCGGTGGGGTCACCCGCGCCAGCCGATCACGTTGGGGCCGGGGTCGTGGGTGGGCTGCTCGGTGGACGGGGCGATGACCGGGTCGACGCCCTCCGCCACCTGCCACGGGTTGTCCGGGTCGAACTCGGGCCGGCTGCCGTCGCCCGGACGCCGGCCGCCGCGGGCCGCGCCGGACATGCCCATCGGGCCGGCGCCGGGGCGGGCGGAGCCTGCCGGTTCCTCCGGCAGCCAGGAGGGCCGGGGTGGGCGCACCGGCTCGGTTGCGCCTGCGCGACCCGCAACGCCACCGCGACCCGCGACACCACCGCCCGCAACGCCACCACGACCCGCGCCACCGCGGCCCGCAACACCACCGCGGCCCGCAACACCACCGCGGCCCGCAACACCACCGCGGCCTGCAACACCACCCGGCGCGCCGGCGCGGCCGGGGGCTGTGGAGCCGCCTGCGGCGCCGCGGCCCGTAGCTGCGGTGGGGCCGCCGACGCGACCGGCGGCAGCGCCGCGGCCGGACATTCCGCCGATGCCGCCCATGGCGCCGCGGGGAGTGCCTCCGACCGTCTCGCCGATCACCGCGCCGGAGGGCAGGGCCCTGCCTCCACTCGTGCCGGGGCGGACGCCACCGCGACCGACACCGGAGACGCCTCCGACGCCTGTGCCACCCCGGCCGACACCGCCAACACCGCCTCCGCCACCTCCGCCGCCGGAGCCGATCTGGCCGGGAGGGAGGACACCGGGCGGGACGATGCCGGAGCCGCCGGTCACCGGGCCGGCGCCGCCCGTACCCGGGAACGGGGTGCCGCCCGGGGGAAGGGTGTCGGCCGGTGTCACGCCGGGCGGGGTGATGACTCCGGCGAGGCCCGGGCCGACCGGGGGCGCGACCGAGCCGGAGCCGCCGCCGGTCGAACCGTCGCCCGAGTGGGTGGAGCCGGGGCCGGGCACGCCGTCGGGGATAGTCGGCTCGTGGCCGGGCATGGGCGGAACCGGGTCGTGCGGTACGGGAACCGCGCCGGCGGAGCCCGCATGCCCGCCCGAGGAACCGCCGGAGCTGGAGCCGCCCAGCGTGTGCGGCTGCCGGGAGTCCCCGCCGGGAGGTGTCTTCTCGAACTTCGGTTCCTGCGGCTTGAGCTCGTACGGGTCCGGCACCTTGAGCCGGGCGACGTTCTCCTGGACGATGCCCTCCGCCGTGATCATGTGGGCGCGGGCCTTCTCGTCGATCTCGTCCTCGGCGTTGTCCCACCAGGACGGCACGAAGTCGTCGTTCTTCTCCTTGTACTGCTCGTACAGGGGCTGGATGTTGTCCTTCGCCTGCCGCAGCGCCTCGAGGATGTTCGCCAGGCCGGTCGCGGTCTCGTCGGCGTCGGCGCGGGCGGCGTCCATGCGGGCGATCAGGGTGTCGAGCTCCTGCACGAAGGCCGCGGACGACTTGTTGCGCTCCGGCGGCCACGCCGCGACCAGGTCCTCCTTGGCCTTGAGCAGCATGGCGCGCTGGTCCTTGACCGAGCCGGAGATGTCACCCCACGCCGCCACCTGCCGCCACGCCTCCGGGTCGTCCTCGTCGGCGACCATCGCCCACAGACGGGGTGTGTTGTACGACTGCCAGGCCGTGCACCAGCTGCTGCTCAGCACCTCGTCGCTCATACCGCTTCCGCCCGTCCCCCGTGGCGCGGCGGGCGGGCGGCGGCCTCCGCGGCGAGCCGTGCCCGGCGGGCCTCCTCGGCCGCCGCCCACAGCGCCTCCTCGGCCAGTGCGGTGGACTTGGCGGCCCGCGAGTCGGAGGCGTCGAAGTCGGCCGCGACCTTCTGCGCCGCCGCGGCGAGCAGCTTGGCGGCTGCTACGTACTGCCTCAGGTTCTCGGTGGACGCGACGAGGCTCTGCGCATAGCGCTGCTTGGCCGCGTGCACCGCGCCGCTCGCGTTCTTGGCGCCGAAGCGCACACCGTCGGAGAGCTGAACCTGCGCCCTCTCGGTGGCCGGCCCGAGGACACTGTCGGTGTCCACGTGCACGTCAGTGGCGAACTTGGTGAGCCCGCCCGTCTCGACATCGATCCCTGGTTCGCCCACGACGACCTCCCCGTTGCCACGCCGTCACAGCATCGCCTCGAGGGTAGCGACCACAGGCGACGTTCGTGTACCCCTGTGGATGGCTTGTCAGAGGATGGTCAGACGGCGAGACGGGCCACCGCGGCGGCCACTCTTTCATCGGTCGCCGTCAGTGCGATGCGGACGTGCTGCGCCGCCGCCGGCCCGTAGAAGGCGCCCGGGGCCGCGAGGATGCCCCGCTCGGCGAGCCAGTCGACGGTCTTCCAGCAGTCCTCGCCGCGGGTGGACCACAGATACAGGCCCGCGCCCGAGTGCTCGATGCGGAAGCCCGCCGCCGTGAGGGCGTCGCGCAGGGCCTCGCGGCGGGCCGCGTACCGGGCGCGCTGGTCGGCCACGTGGGTCTCGTCCTCGAGCGCGGCGATCATCGCCGCCTGGACCGGCGCCGGGACGATCATGCCGGCGTGCTTGCGGACCGCCAGCAGTTCGCCGACCAGGGCCGGGTCACCGGCGACGAAGCCCGCGCGGTAACCGGCGAGGTTGGAGCGCTTGGACAGCGAGTGGACCGCGATGACACCGGTGTAGTCGCCGCCGCAGACTTCGTCCGACAGCACCGAGACCGGGCTCTCGTCCCAGCCGAGCGTCAGGTAGCACTCGTCACTGGCCACGATTGCGCCGCGCTCGCGGGCCCAGTCGACCACCTTGCGCAGGTGCTCGCGGGGCAGGACCCGGCCGGTCGGGTTGGACGGCGAGTTGACCCAGACCAGCTTCACCCGGGGGTCCGGGCCGAGCGCGGTCAGCGAGTCGGAGCGGACCACCTCGGCGCCGGCGAGGCGTACGCCCACCTCGTATGTCGGGTAGCACACCTGCGGGATGACGACCACGGCACCGGGGCCGACGCCGAGCAGGGTGGGCAGCCACGCCACCAGTTCCTTGGAGCCGATGGTGGGCAGCACTGCGGGCGTACCCGAGGCGTTGCAGGCCCGGGCCACCCACCCGGCGATCGCCGCCCGCAGCGCCGGGGTCCCCGCGGTGAGCGGGTAGCCCGGCGCGTCCGAGGCGTCCGCCAGGGCGGCCCGGATCGGCGCCGGCACCGGGTCGACGGGCGTGCCGACCGACAGGTCGACGATGCCGTCCGGGTGCGCGGCGGCGACCGCCTTGGCCGGTTCCAGCAGGTCCCAGGGGAAATCAGGCAGCGACGCCGACAACACGGTCAGTGCGCATCCCCGCGCGGCGGCTGGGCCGCCACGAACGTGGCGTCCTTCTCGATCTTGCCGACCTTCGAGGCGCCGCCGGGCGAGCCGAGGTCCTCGAAGAACTCGTAGTTGGCGTTCGTGTAGTCCTTCCACTGCTCCGGGACGTCGTCCTCGTAGAAGATCGCCTCGACCGGGCAGACCGGCTCGCAGGCCCCGCAGTCGACGCACTCATCGGGGTGGATGTAGAGCATCCGGTTGCCCTCGTAGATGCAGTCGACCGGGCACTCCTCGATGCATGCCTTGTCGAGCACATCGACGCACGGCTCAGCGATGATGTAGGTCACGGGTCTTTCCCTTCCAGAGCCTTGCTGTCCTCACAGAGCACAGCCGCGGGAAGCACGGCGGTACGGGCAGAGCCTAGTATCTCGCCAGGAGGGGATGACACGTGCTCCGACGGCAAGATGTGGGACACCGGGTGGTGGTCCGCCGAATTGTAGGTGTTTCCCGGGATCGGCCGCTTTTCACCGACGCTCTCGGCGAGCTCGTCGAGCTGACGGAGACGGATCTCACTCTCGCGACGGCCAAGGGCACGGTTCGCGTGCCCCTGACGGAGGTGCACCGCGCCAAACGGGTGCCGCCCGCTCGCCGCCCGCCCGCCGCGGACGTCGTGGCGCTGGAGCTGGCGGCCAACGACGGCTGGCCGGCGCCCGTGCAGGCCCGGCTGGGCGCCTGGATCCTGCGCGCGGCCGACAACTGGACCGGCCGGGCCAACTCGGCCCTGGCCGTCGGCGACCCCGACCGTACGCTCGAGGCCGCGATCGACGCGGTCGAGCAGTGGTACGCGGCCCGCGGCCAGCAAGCCTTGATCAACACACCGATGCCGCTCGCCGCGCCGGTCAACGCCGCCCTGGACGCGCGCGGCTGGACCGCTCGGCCCCTCACCCTCGTGCAGACGGCGAGGGTCGCGGCGCTGGTGGACGCGTTGCCGGCACGGCCCGGCCTGCCGACGGTCGAGCTCGCCGACACCCCCACGGACGCCTGGTACGAGATGGTGGCCGAGCACAAGGGCACCTTGCCCGCGACGGCGAAACGTATTCTCACCGGCGTACCAGATGCGGTTTTCGCTCATGTGCACGACGCGGAGGGTGAGCTGCTCGCGGTGGCCCGGGGCGCGGTCAGCGGGCCTGACCGCTGGCTGGGGGTGTCGCTGTTGCAGACCGCTCCGGCGGCGCGGCGGCAGGGTCTGGGCGCGCACGTGCTGCGGGCGCTGGCGCAGTGGGCCGTGCAGCAGCGGTCGGCGCGGGCGTATCTGCAGGTGGAGGAGCGGAACACGGCCGCTGTCGCGCTCTACCAGAAAGTGGGTTTCACCACCCACCACACCTACTTGACGCGCGAGGCGCCGCGCTGAGAAAGCACGGGTGCGCCCGGCAGCCTGCGACGTGCCGTCGCGGCGAGGAGCGCCAGGCCGGGCAGCGCGCCCACCAGCATCAGCAGCGGTAGCGGCCACCGCATCAGCGAGTCGGCGACCGGGCTGATCGACCGTACGGGAGTCACGCGGTAGTCCGTGTCACCGGGAGACGAGCACGTGAGGGTGTAGATGCCGGCGGCGGGCACGTCCAGGTCGGCGATCGTCGTCTCGCCCGGCGTGGCGTCGTAGCCGGCCTCCTCGGGTTGGATGGTGAGCGGCACGGCCGGCACGTCGGGCGCGCCGGGCCGAACGAGCCGGCAGCCGGGGTCCGGGGGTGGGTCGCCGTCGCCCACCAGGGTGTACCGGCCGGCTGCCGGCACGTCGAAGACCGCCGGCTGGTTGGCGTGGGGCTCCGGCCCGGTCTGATCGACGGTGCTGAACTGGGCGGCGTCTGCGAGCGTTCCGGGCATCAGGAGCGCCCCGAACAGGGCGACCCCGGCAGCGGTCAGCACGGTCTTCGCCGGCCGCGGCTCGGACCGTTGCGCAGACGTGCGCCCCGCCTCGGACGTGCGCTGCTCCTCGGACGTGCGCTGCTCCTCCGACGTGCGCTGCTCCTCCGACGTGCGCTGCTCCTCCGACGTGCCCCGCGCTTCGGCCCTCTGCTGTTCTCCGGCCCCGCGCCGCTCCTCGGCCTTGCGTCCGATGAAGTGGCCGGCGACCGCACCTGCCGGCGCGGTCACGGCCGAGAGCAGCACCGGCAGGTCGATCGGATGCGCCTCCATCGGGAAGACGAACGCGTACACGGCGACCGTCGCGGCGACGTACAGCGCGGCGACTGCAAGGCCGGTTCCGATGGCCTTCGGTGCGTCCCGCTCACGGCGCGCCCGGGCTGCGGCCACGGCGGCGGGGAGGACGGCTGCGACGGCGATCCACCAGCTCATTTCGGGGCCGCCGAAGCGGGCTTCCTCGACGGGCCGGGCCGAGGCGGCCAGCGCCAGCGGGATCACGGCCGTGAGCAGGGCCCACCCGGCGAAGGAGAGCACTCCGGATATCCGCACGCTCCGATCATGCGCCGCCGACCGGCGGCGAAGGAGTCGTGACGGCGGAACTGCCCGTTCGGGAACCGGCAGAGCGGCAGAGGCCGCTGCGCCGCCATCCGATACGGCCCGGCACGGGCGGCCCTGACCCGCTCAGCGTCCGACTGACCGACCCGACGCCGATCGCGGAACCCGACTCGGCGTCGGCGCACGCAGCCGGCCCGAGGTGCGGCGCCTTGCAAGATCCGCCGCCCGGCGAGATCCGCCGCCCGGGGAGGCCCGACGCCCGGCGAGATCCGGGGCGCGGCCCGCTCAGCGGCGGACGACGCGGCGGGGCCGGGTCACCTTCGCGGTCGCCAACGCCTTCAGCGACTTCGAGCGGTAGTCGCGGCCGAGCATCGTGGCGATCCAGTAGCCGAGGAGCGTGCCGACGATGGCGAAGCCGCCGTACAGCCAGATCTGCGAGAAGAAGTTGCCCGCGCCGCCGGAGAAGGGGTAGTCGCCGCTGACGAACGGGCCGACGAGGATCGTCAGCAGCATGCCGCCGACCGCCGCGGCGGCGAGATCGGGGAGCCAGACGCTGGGCGGGACCCGCTGCGAGCGGACGAACGTGACGCCGGCCAGCACCAGGCCGATCACCGCGAACATGACGATGCTGACCCTGTTCTCGGCCGTGTCGTTGTCGGGGAAGCCCAGACGCGTCACCAGCCGGGCCACCACATTGATCGCGAACAGCGCCGCGGCCAGCACCGCGATCCTCACCCAACGCTGCCTCATGCCGTCCTCCGTGCCGACTTACGGCTCCTCGCCGCAGATGAATCGTGGTTCGGGATCGTAGCGCCAGGTGAACTTCTTGCGCTCGACCTCTTTGCCATCCTTGCGGATGACGCGCCAAGCATCCTGGGTGAAACCTGGGAGTCCGCTGCTGGAGATGCACTTCGGACCGGGCTCGCGGTGCACAGTCGGCGGCGAGGTGATGTTGCGGCGGGGGCTGCGTACGGTCTTGACGCTGTCGTAGACCTTCGTGCTCCACATCGTGACGGTCACGGACCTGCTCGTGTACGAGGTGTCGATGAGGATCCCGTACGGCGTGGTGTTCTTGAACTTGAGGTCGAGCGTCGGGTAGAAGATCGTCGACTCGATGACCGCGGGATAGCGGGAGAAGTAGAACGAGTGCGGCTTGTGCTCGACGTCCTCGAGCCCCGCGTAGTACGCCGCGTTGAACAGCGTGGTGGTGAACTGTGACGCGCCGCCGCCGACACCCGGCTCGAGCTTGCCGCCGACGATGACCGGGGCGTCCTGATAGCCGGAGGCGTAGTCGCGCTCGCCGGTGTGCTTGTTGAGCGAGAACGTCTCGCCGGGCCGGACGATGGCGCCGTCGACGTGCCGGGCGATCGTCATGATGTTCTGGCTGCGCGGCGAGCTCGCGCCACCGGTGAAATACGTCGTGAAGGTGGAGACCTTCTCCTTGACGCCGAGCTTCGCGACGTCCGCCGCGGTGACGTCCGGCTCCTGCCGAGTGAGGCTTGCCTCGACCGTGCGCGGGGCGGGGTTGCGCAGGACGCCGAGCAGCGCGGTGCCGAGCGCGTCGAGATCGACCATGTCACCGGCCGTGCCCGCGACGATCGACGGCTTGCCGCCCTTGAGGACGACGCGCGCCGGTTTCGGCTCCTTCTCGACCGGAGCGAACGCCGCAGCGGCCGCGGCGTGCAGCTTGGGGCCGTCGACCGCGGGCGTGAGCAGGCCGTTGTCGTCGGACCGGAACACGAGCCCCTTGGCCAGCGCCTGCCGGGACAGGGTCACCGACTTGCCGGCGACCTCGACGGTGACGGGCGCGGCGACGGCGGGCACGGCCAGGTCGGCGATCATGGCGTCGACCTGCTCCCGGCTGGTCGCGGGTGGCCTCTCCACCAGCGGCACGCGGGCCGTGCCACCGGCGAGCCAGGCCTTGCGGACCTCCTCCGCGGCCGCGGCCGGGTCCAGGCCGCGACCGGCAGCCGGGTTGGTCGGTTTCGGCGTGAGTCCCGCGTACGCGATGGCGGGCTTCTTCAGGGTGAGCTTCTTCGGATCCACCTGGCGGCGCAGCGCGGTTTCGAGCCTGGCCTGGTCCACCTGGATCACCGGGGCGACGGTGCGCTCGCCGAACGGCCTCGGGGTGCCGCGCATCGCCTTGCCGACGGTGAGCTCGATGTTGAGGCGCAGCCCGATCTCGGCCGGCGCGATCCGCACGGTCTTGCCGTCGAGGTCGACGGTCACCGGGTCGGTGGTGCGCGGGCCGAACGTGTCGGTCATCGCCCGCTCGGCCTCCGTGCGCGACTTGCCGCCGAGGTCGAGGCCGAGGACGTGGGTGCCGCGCGGGACGTCGCCGCCGTACGCCCAGGCGGCCACGCCGGCCGCGGCGATCAGGACGGCCGCCACCGTGGCCACGACGACGATCCGGGTGCGGTTGACGCGACCGGGCTCACCGGCCGCGGGAACCGGCTCACCGGCCGCGGGGGCGGCGGGCGGGGGGATGTCTTCGGAGACGGAGGTCAACGGTGTCACCTTCGACGACGGCGGCGGACTCGCGCCAGTCTGCAGCCCCGCGATCAGCGGCGACAAACGCCACGGGCCGATGTCATGACTTTGTGACGGTTGGCCCGCGGAGGATCGCCCGATACGTGAAGACGGCGAAGGTCAGGCTGCCAGCCAAGATCATGACGAGCGCGATCCAGTTGTCGCCGGCGATCAGGAAGTCGCCCTCGGCCGTCCGGGTGCCGGCGGCGAAGAACATGATCGCGGTCCAGAGCGCCCACGGGGGCCCGAGCGCCCAGCGCCGCCCCACGGTGGTCAGCGCGAACCACGAGATCGCATAGTTGCCGGCCACGGCCACGACCACTGCCAGGCCGATCGGGACGCCGTCGGCACGCAGCGGGGTCAAAAACAACTCGAGCAGCGCCGACAGGATCGTGGCGAGCACCGAGACCACCACCCCGCCGACCCTGATCAGCCGCTCCAGGCCCGTACGCTCCGGAGCCGGTTCATCGGCGGGCGGCGCGGGAGCGGGGGCTTCCAGCGTCATCGCCGCACCACGTTGCTGAACAAGTCGCTCTCCCACTTGTGCGGGCCGGTGACCTCGCCGCGCTCCCCCTTGACGAGCGTGAAGTACTCGACGCCCATGAACTCGCCGCCGAAGTCGCCGGCGATGCCGTACAGCCAGGAGTTGTCCGGGATCTGCGTCGCGTGCGCGCGCATCGCAGCGACCTTCTTCTCGTAGTGGTCGGTGCCGTCGATGCGGGCCGCGATCTCGTCGTCCGGGTGGCCGAACGGCAGCTCGTCGACGGTTTCCACGTCCGCGAACGGGTTGTCGTCCATGCCCTTGAACGCCTCCATGCCGCCCTCGAGCACGCTGCGGGGCATGGCGGTCCAGTAGATCTTCTCGGGCCCGAAGCCCTCCGCCTCGGCCAGCTCCGCCGCCCGCATCGCCACCCGGTGCGCCTGGATGTGGTCGGGATGGCCGTAGAAGCCGTTCTCGTCGTACGTGATCAGGACCTGGGGGCGCACCTCCCGCATGACCTCCAGGCAGTGGGCGGCGGCCTCGTCCAGGTCGGCCTGCCAGAACGCGCGCGGGTGGTTGTTGGTCTCCAGGCCCATCATGCCGGAGTCGCGGTAGCGGCCCGCGCCGCCGAGGAAGCGGTGGTCGGTGACGCCCAGCGCCGCGCAGGCGCGCTGCAGCTCGGCGATGCGCCAGCCGCCGAGCTGGTCGGCCTGGCGCGCCTCCAGCTGGGCCAGGGCCGGCACGTGGATCTCGCCCTCCTCGCCCAGGGTGCAGGTCACCAGGGTCACGTGCGCGCCCTCGGCGGCGTAGCGCGCCATGGTGGCGCCGGTGCCGGTGACCTCGTCGTCGGGGTGGGCGTGCACGAGCATGAGGCGGCGGGCGGGCAGCGCGTTCGTCACCCGCGACACTTTACGCGCGCCCCGCCGCGCCGGTTCGTCTGCTGTTTGACCCGCGCGGAGGGGCTCCGATCAGCGATGCTGGTCAGCGTGGAGTATCCCGAACTCGCCGGCCGGACCGGCCGGTTCCGCTTCGGCGCACCCCACGCCGTGACGGTCGGCGGGGACGGCGCCCGG
Source organism: Actinoplanes sp. NPDC049316 (assembly GCF_040677315.1). Classification (NCBI taxonomy): domain Bacteria; kingdom Bacillati; phylum Actinomycetota; class Actinomycetes; order Micromonosporales; family Micromonosporaceae; genus Actinoplanes; species Actinoplanes sp. NPDC049316. The sequence continues at coordinate 165,222 of NZ_JBFAQM010000006.1, forward strand.
GTGGCTTTCCTGCGCTCCGCGGGGCCGTACGACCCCGCGGCGGCGCTGTGGGTCCTGGCGGTGCCGTCCGGGGCCGTGACGAAGGTGGCGGACGGCCCGATCAGCTCGTACGCCGGCTCCCACGACCTGGGCGTGCTGGCGTGGGCGCGCGACGGACGGCTGTTTTGCGCGGGAACGGAGCTTTCCACGGCGGCGGTCGTCGTCGAGCCCCGGCCGGACCCGAGCGGACGCTCCATCGGATACACCACGCCGGACGGCACCCTGCGCGTCATCGGCGAGGAGGGCGAGGACCAGCTCCTGGCCGGAGAACCGGGCACCGGCGTGTCGTGGGGCGTGCCGGAGCCGGCGGCGGCCGAGTTCGGGCGCACCCGGGGATGGTGGTGGTCGCCCGACGGCACGCAGATCCTCGCCGTACGCAGCGCCGGGGCGGTCAGCCTGCACCTGCTCGACCTGTACGGCGGCTGGGTCGACGTGCACTGGGACCGGGAGACGTACCCGTACCTGGTCGACGTGCGCTGGACCGGCAAGGGGAACCCGCTCATCGCGGTGCTGCGCCGCAGCCAGCAGCACGGGCTGGTGCTCTCGGTCGACCCGCGTACGGGAGAGACGCAGGTGCACGCCGAGCTGGCGGACGCGCGCTGGGTGGAACCCATCCCGGGCACCCCGCTGCTGCTGCCCGACGGCCGGGTGCTCGTCGGCGGCGAACTCGCCCACGACGGCTTCGACGCCCGCTGCCTGTTCGCCGACGGCAGCCTCCTGACCCCACCCGGCCTCTACGTGCGCCGCGTCGTGGGCGTGCTCGCTGACACCCAGGAACTGATCGTCGAAGGCGCCGAGGGAGAACCTTCGGAACAACACGTGTACGCGGTCCGCACAGCGCTCGGCGGCGGCGGCGCGAAGGCCCGTACGCTCACCGACCGGCCCGGCTGGCACACCGCCGAGGTGGGCGGCGACGTCCTCGTCATGGACGCGACGGTGCACCGGGGCGCCGTCGCCATCCCGTTGCCGTCGGACGCGGCGCTCCTGCCGTACGCTCCGAACCCGGTTTTCGAAAGGGTGACCGACCGCAGGCTGCCGGCCGCGGTCCTCTACCCCGAGGGTCATGTCACGGGCACGCGCCTTCCGGTGCTCGTGGAGCTCGGCGAAGGCCCCGGACACCAGCAGGTGGTGCAGGACGCGGCCCGCTGGCAGGAACGGCAATGGTGGGCGGACGCCGGCTTCGTCGTGGTCAGCGTCGACACCAGGGGTACGCCCGGAGTGGCGCCCAGCTTCGAGAAGGCGGTGTACCGCCGCCTCGCCGACGTGGCCCTGAGCGACCACGTCGACGCCCTGCACGCCCTCACCGGCAAACACCCGGACCTCGATCTGGCCCGGGTGGCGGTACGCGGCACCGGCCTCGGCGGATGGCTGGCGGCGCTCGCGGTGCAACGGCGCGGGGACGTGTTCCGGTGCGGCATCGCGCGCGACCCGATCACCGACTGGACACACCTGGCGCCGCCGTACGCGGAACGCTATCTGGGCAGCAGGACCGACAACCCGGACGTATACGAGCACCACGCGCTCGCACCGGCCGGCCCCGCGTTGTTGATCTCCCCCTCCGGGGGTTTGTCAGAGGAACTTCAGTTCGTGATCCGGGAGTGTGCATGACGTCAGCGCTGATCGGCCGCAGCCTGCCCATGGAAGCCCTGCCGACCACCGAGGTCGAGTACCTCCGGCTCGGCGAGACCTCGGCCATCTCCGAACTCTGGGACGGCAACGTCCTCACCTGCCCCCGCGACACCCCCCGCCACCAGATGATCCTCAACGCCCTCGCCAACGCGCTGCGCGCGGGCCGCTCGGACCTCAACGTCGTCACGGGAGTCCCGGTCCGGCTCGCCCCGGGCCGCATCGCGGTCCCGGACCTCATCATCGCGGGCGCGATCGACCCGGACATCCCGCTGGTGGAGGCCCAGTCGGTCCGCCTGGTCTGCGAGATCACCTCCGCGGCGAGCGCGACGGTGGACTGGACGCTCAAGATGCACGCGTACGCGCAGGCGGGGATCCCGTGCTATCTGGTCGCCGAGCCGGACCGGGGGTTGTTGCACAGCAATATGCTGACGGCACAGGGGTACGTGGAACAGTCGGTGATGCAACTGGTCCGCGTCACCGGCCTCAACCTCTGACGTGGCTGGCCCAGCCGCTTCCGTGGAAGAATCGGCGCCATGACGTCCGCCATCTTCGGCGATGGGTTGCCGATGACCGAGGAGCGCTTCCTCGCGCTCGGCGAGACCCCCGAGCGCGTCGAACTCTTCGACGGGAGCCTGTACGTGACGCCCGCCCCCACCCCGCGCCACCAGCACATCTCTTCTGAGCTGACGTTTGCGCTGAGGCGAGCGGCACGCGAGGCGGGCCTTTTCGTGCTGGAGGCCGTCAATGTTCGGCTTCAGCCAGGACGCATCCCGATTCCCGACCTCGTCATCACCCAGCCGATCGACTTCGACCAGCTCGTCGTCGATGCGGAAGCGGTGTTGCTGGTGTGCGAGATCGTCTCGCCGTCGAACGCCTCCGCCGACAAGGTGCTGAAGATGCACTACTACGCCGCGGCGGGGATCCCCTGGTATCTGCTGGTCGAGCAGGAGACCGGCGCTCTGCACCTCTACCAGCTCAAGGGCCAGCACTATGCGGAGCATTCGGTGACGCCGCAGGGAGACGTCCTGCACCTGGAGGAGCCGGTCAAGGCTTCCATCGCAACCGCGGAGCTGTTGCCTCCACGGTGAGTTGCTCTCGTTCAGGCGCTTCGGTTCCGGAGCTGGCCGAGGATTGACCAGTAGACGTCCAGGTCCACCATCTCGAGGTTGTCCACGCTGCCTTCACCACCCAGGAAGAGCGGAACCTTGAAGCCGACACATTGATGCGGCTGAAGAGCACGGCCGTCCCGGCTTCGCCACTCCGCAAAAAGATCGCCGGCCAGATACGTGTCGGGATCGGACACGAACTCCTCGTTCAGCAGCGCCGGAACGTCGACGTCGGTCTCGAAGGAATCGCCCGTCGCCGGCTCGAAGAGCAGCACCTGCCCGTGGTGCGACGTCCCTGGCCGAGTGCCTACGGCGTACTGCCTCCCCGTCCAGTCCTGAGCGACGGCCAGGAACGAAGCCGCGGCGAACTCCGGGAAGGCCTCCGTTATGAGGCGGCTCGACAAGCGCGAGCCGGCCTCGGCGTGAACCCGTACCATTCCGTCGCCGAATGTCCTGCCTGAGCATTCGGCGGCCAACTCCCTCAAGCCAGGCAGGTCGAGCCCGGACGCGCTGGGGAACGGCTCCGGACTGCCGGCTCCGTCAGGACGGAAGACACCACGAAAGCGCTCGAACATATCCACTGTCCCAGGTCATCTCAGTCATCAGGCCACGTTCCACCGCTCGTTCGCGCAGCTGACTTCCGCTTGCCACCATCCCGCCGCTTCGCCCTGTGCCAGCAACGCCTTGACTGCTGCGAAGTCGGCGGCCGCAGGGACATTCAGTGCCACCAGGGGCAGGTCCTCGCTGAACACCTCCCCGTCGACTCCGAACGGCCGGAAACGCTCATGCACCTGTCGTGCATCGGGTCCTAGCGGTCCGTCGGGGAGGGGAAGGACTCGAACGGTGCAGTTGCCTGAGGCATGGACCCGATCCACCGCCCACAGCGTCTGATCCTCATCGACCATGTACCGGACGATGTCGCCGACCGCTACGCCGTCCTGCAGGAACGGAACGTTCTCGATCTCGGCGGTGTCGGAGCCGGTCGGGGCCGCCCACAGACCTTCGGTGTCGTAAGGCAGCCATCCCTCACGAGGCTCGAACTTGAACCAGACCTTCACCGCGTCCCCTGAGGCCGCCTCACGCATCTCCATCTTCACTGACTCCGTCTCGATCCCGTCAGGCGGCGGCCAACCGGTTCCGGCCCGCTCGCTTCGCCGCGTACAGCCGCGCATCCGCCCGGTCGTACAGCTCCCGGCCGCTCTCCCCCGCTTGGCATGCCGCCAGCCCCATGCTCAGCGTCACCCGCAGCCCCGGCGCGATCGCCGACCAGTCGCGGGTTCCGATCACCTGCCGGATCCGCTCGGCCACCTGCCGGCCCTCATGCTCACTGGCGGCCAGGAACATCGCGAACTCGTCGCCGCCGAAGCGGATGGCCACCTCGTCGTGGCGGCAGTGCGCGCGCAGCACCGCCGCGATCTCGGTCAGCACGCGGTCGCCGACGCCGTGGGAGAACTCGTCGTTGATGGACTTGAAGCGGTCCACATCGATCAGCAGCAGCGTGCCGGATCCGGACACCGCCTGGATGCGCCGGTCGAACAGGCGCCGGTTGCCCAGCCCGGTCAGCGCGTCCGAGGCCGCCGCGTGGTCCGCGCTGCTGCGGGCCGCCTCGAGCTCCACCCGGCGGTACGCCTGCTGCAGCATCGTGCGCCGGTCCAGCCTCAGCTGCCACAGCATCTCGACCTGGCCGCGCAGGGCCGACAGCATGGACTGGGCCGCCTCGCCCGGGACCTCGACCGCGGCCAGGACCGCGAGCTCGTAGCGGAAGATGAGGCGCTGCCCGGGCTGGGTGGCGAGTTCCTCCGCGGCGGTGAACTCGCGGCGGGCTCCTCGGAGGTCTCCGGTGTCGCGCAGGACGATGCCGTGGGCGAGGTGGAGCAGGCGGGCCTCGTGGTCCTGGCCGCTCGTACGCATGGGCATGAGCAACGCCCGCACGATGGCGAGCGCCTCGTCGTGACGGCCGGTCTTCGCGAGGCTCAACGACAGCAGCGCGCTGGCCAGCGGGGCTTCGGGCATGCGCGGGGCCCAATGCTCCAGCAACGGCACGCTGGTCGCGTACAGGCGGAGCGCCTCACCGGCCCGGCCGACCTGTTCGAGGCGCAGACCCCATTCCAGGCGCAGCTCCGCACGCTGGATGTCGGCTGACGAGCGGTAGAGGTCGCTGAAGTCGAGGACGTCGTTGGCGACACCGAGGCACTCGTCCGCGAGTTCGAACAGCTCCGCAGCCTTGGCCGCCTCGCACAGCGACGACATGGCCGAGACGTACCGGACGTCGCCCCGCGGGGCTGTCTCCAGCAGGACCAGGGCGCGGGCGAGGTGTTGCAGGCCGTCGTCGATGCGGCCCATCTTGATGAGCACCTCCGCCGTGTCGGCGAGGATCTTGGCGTCGGTGCTGCGCGGCCCGGCGACCGGGCGGTCGGCGGCGGTGAGCTGCTCGCCGACGGCGAGCGCCTCGTGCAGGCGGCCGAGCGCGGTGAGGGCATACATGCGGCCCAGGCGGATCGACCGGATCGTGCGCGCGTCGCCGAGCGCCGCGGCGATGCCCTCGGCCTCGTCCGCGGCCGTCAGCGTCTCCGCCTGCCGGCCCTGGATCGTCAGGTCGTGGACATGAAGAGCGAGCTCCGGGTACGGGCCGTAGGGCAGGAGGAGTGCAGGCAGGCGGCCCTCGCCCATGATCCACCCCTCTCGGCGCCGAGTCCTCGCCGGCGACCGTACCGTTCGGCACCGGGCTCGTGGACATGAACCTTCTTTGTCGTACCCGTCGCCTAGGGTTTCAGGTCATGAGCGTGGATCACTTCGACGAGGCCGGAGCGGCGGTCCAGGCGGCCCTCGACGCGGGCGCCCGCTATGCCGACGCGCGGGTCATGCTGCGCCGCACCGAGACCATGAGCGCCCGGGACGGCGAGATCGAGGACCTGAGCTCCGACGAGAGCGCCGGCATCGGGGTGCGGGCCCTGGTCGGCTCCAGCTGGGGCTTCTACGCCGTGCCCGACCTGTCGGACGCCGCCGCCCGCGCGGCCGGGCGCCGGGCCGCCGAGATCGCCGCCGCGAGCGCGCTCGTGCCCGGGCCGGCGATCGACCTGGTCCCGGCCGGCGCCGGGAGGGCCGGCTGGGCCAGCCCGTGCGAGATCGACCCGCTCTCCGTGCCGCTGTCCACCAAGGGCGACCTGCTGGTCGCGGCGACGGCCGCGGCCCGCGACGCCGGCGCCGACCTCGCCGAGGGGCTCTATCAGATCTGGGACACCCGCAAGTGGTTCGTCTCCAGCGACGGCCACCGCATCGACCAGCACATCCGCGAGTGCGGCGCCGGCATCACCGCCAGCGCGTACGGTGACGGTGAGATCCAGCGCCGGTCCTGGCCGTCACACCGCGGGCAGTACGGCACCCGCGGCTGGGAGCTCGTCGACGAGCTCGCGCTGACCGACAACGCCGCGCGGATGGCCGACGAAGCGCGGGCGCTGCTGACCGCACCGCTGTGCCCGGCCGGCGAGACCACGCTCATCCTCGGCGGCGAGCAGCTGGCCCTGCAGATCCACGAGTCCGTCGGCCACGCGATCGAGCTGGACCGCATCCTGGGCTGGGAGGCGGCGTTCGCCGGCACCTCCTGGCTCGACCTCGACCAGCTCGGCACGCTGCGCTACGGCTCCGACCTGATGAACATCACCATCGACCCGACGATCCCGGGCGCGCTGGGCAGCTTCGGCTACGACGACGAGGGCTCACCCGCGACCCCGCGCGACGCCGTACGCAACGGCATCTGGGTCGGTGTGCTCGCCGGACGCGACTCCGCGGCGATGGCCGGGCTCGACTACGCCGGCAGCGTGCGGTCCGACGGCTGGGCCCGGCTGCCCATGGTGCGCATGACCAACGTCGGCCTGGAGCCTGGGCCGCACACCCTCGACGAGATCATCGCGGCCACCGACGACGGCGTCTTCATGGACATCAACCGCTCCTGGTCCATCGACGACCGGCGGCTCAACTTCCAGTTCGGCTGCGAGATCGGGTACGAGGTGAAGAACGGCAAGCGTGGGCGGATGCTGCGCAACCCGACGTACACGGGGATCGGGCCGAAGTTCTGGCAGTCGATGGACATGCTGTCGTCGGAGACGGTGGCGTGGGGCACGCCCAACTGCGGCAAGGGACAGCCCGGCCAGGTGGGCCACACCGGGCATCCCGCGGCGCCGGCGCGGTTCACGAACGTACGGGTGGGAGTCCGGGGATGAGCACACCAGTGACCGTCGAGGTGGACCTGGCCGGCCGGGTCGTGGACCTGGCCCGGAGCGTCGCCGGGGCCGGCGCCGAGGCGGAGGTCGTCGCCGCGCACTCGGCGGAGGCGCTGACCCGCTTCGCCAACTCCGCGATCCACCAGAACGTCGCGGACGCCACCACCACCGTCAGCCTGCGCCTGCACCTCGACGGCCGCACCGCGTCCGGCTCCACCACCCGCACCGACGCCGAGGGGCTGCGGTCGCTGGTCGAGCGTACGGTCGCCGCGGCCCGGCTGTCCCCGCCCGACCCGACGTGGCCGGGGCTCACCCCGCCCACCCCGCTGCCACCCGACGCCGGGTACGACGAAGCCACCGCGTCCGCCGGCCCGCAGGAACGAGCCGCCCGCGTCCGCGACTTCGTGCAGGCAGCCGGCGGGCTGGAGACGGCGGGCTTCTGCCGCACTTCGTACGCGTCCGGCGCCTTCGCCAACACCGCCGGCCACAGCGCGCACGGCCGGTCCGCGGAGGCGGCCATGGACGGCATCGCCCGCCTCGCCGGAGCGGACGGCGTGGCCCGGCGCGCCTCCGGACGGTTGGCGGACCTCGACGGCGTGGCCCTGGGCGAGCGGGCCGCCGCGAAGGCCCGTGCGGCCGGTTCACCCGTCGAGCTGCCCCCGGGCCGCTACGAGGTCGTCCTCGAACCGACCGCGGTGGCGGACCTGCTCGACAACCTGGCGAGCTTCGGCTTCAACGGCAAGGCGTACGCCCAGCACCAGTCCTTCGCGGAGCCGGGCAGCCGGCAGTTCGATCCCCGGATCACCATCACCGACGAGCCGCTCGGCGCCCGCCTGCCCTTCGACGAGGAAGGCACACCCCGCGCCACCCTCCTCCTCGTCGAGGACGGCATCACCCGCGCGGTCAGCCACGACCGCACCTCGGCCGCCGAGGCCGGTGCGGTGTCCACGGGCCACGCCTCCGCCGCCTCGCGCTCGTGGGGCCCCATCGCCGCCAACCTGCACCTGGCGGCGGGACCGGTCGCCAACGCCGTACCGGAAGCGGGCGCCGGGCCCACCGCCTCCTCGGCCCGCGCGCTGGTCGCCGAGATGCGCCGCGGCCTGCTCATCACGGACCTCTGGTACACCCGCGTGCTCGACCAGAAGAGCCTCGTCATCACCGGCCTCACCCGCAACGGCGTCTGGCTCGTGGAGGACGGCGAAGTCACCACGGCGGTGGGCAACATGCGCTTCACCCAGTCGTACCCGCAGGCGCTCGGCCCGGGAGCGGTGCTGGGCGTGGGCGCGGAGACGGTGTCCCTGCCGGACCGGTGGTCGGGGGTGAGATACACGGCCCCGGCGCTGCACCTGGCCTCCTGGAACCTGACCGGCAACGCGTCGGGCTGACGCCTCGCGGTCCTCGGGATCCGGTATGGCGTACCGGATCCACCGGCCACCGTGGACGCTGCGGGCCATCGTCGGCGGGCGGCGTGTTGACTGCCGTGTTTCACTGAGGCCGTGAGCGACACGCCACGTGACCAGGGACGGAACCCGGACAGCGAAGGGGCCGGGCCGGACGACGCCATCGAGCCGACGACGGGCCCACCAGCCGGCGCAAACCCAGCCGGCGGCGCCCCGCTCGGCACAGGCGCAACCGGCGCAAGCACGGCCAGCGCCACCCCGCCCGGCGCAGGCACGGCCAGCGCCACCCCGCCCGGCGCGGGCACGAGCAGTGCCACCCTGCCCGGCGCGGGCGCGGCCGGCGTGACCCCCGCCGGTGCAGGCGCGACCAGCGCGACCCCCGCCAGCGCAGGCACGGCCAGCGCGACCCCCGCCAGCGCAGGCACGGCCAGCGCGACTCCCGCCGGCGCCACCCCGCCCGGCACGGGCGCGACCAGCGCCACCTCGGCCGGCGCCACCTCGGCCGGCGCCACCTCGGCTGGCGCGAACCCCGCCGCCGCTAGCGGGTACCGGGCAGGCAGAGCGGCCCCGGGCCGAACCCGGGCCGCCCGGCTCTCCCCCGCCGGCCCCGAAACGGACGCCCGGAAACGCCGCCGCCGTCGCTGGCTGGTCGCCGGCATCTCCGTCGGCGCCGCCCTGCTCGCCGTCGCGTGCTGCGCCGGGGGACTCGCCGTCGTCTCGAGGGTCGCCGACCTCAAGGACGACGCGGCCGACGCCCGTGCGGACCGGAGCCTCCGCGATGCCGCCTGCCTCGAGTTCGAGCAGCGCCTCAACCGCCTCGTACCGCCCGGCGCCACCCCGTCACCGCAAGCGCGGGCGGCGGCCGTACGGGACGAGAACGCCGCCGCGCGGATCTACGTGACCCGGGTGCGGGACGGGTCGGCGGCCGACGGGTGGCGGCAGCTCGTGGATGCGCGTACCGCCTATGCCGAGGCGTTGGATGCGCAGGCGAAGTCGCGTACCCCGGCGTTCTTCGTCGCTCCCCGGACCGGCGACGGCCGGGCCGTGGCCGACGAGCTGGTCCGGTCCTCCCCGCCGGCGTGCGCCGGCCCGATCCGCCGCCTCGCCGCCCCCGACCTGTAGCCGCGCCCGCCCGGCCGCCCCGGCAGACGCGCCCACCCAGCAGCCCCGCCGACCTCAGCAACCGCGCCGACCCCAGCAGCCGCGCCCGACCAGCAGCCCCAGCCTGCCGGCGCCGGCGCAAGGCCGCGTGCGGCCGGGCAGCCGGGGCGGCCGGGCAGCCGGGGCGGCCGGGTGCCGACAACCCTCGCACCCGCCCCAACCTGCGCAGGAACGGCCACACGCATTCATCGCGGGGAGTAAGCCATCCCTTACGCGGCATCAAGCTGACCTTCGTTGTAACGTGTGCCACACATTGCGGACGCACACCCCTGTCCCGGGCGCAGCGCTCGGGGCAAGCACAGCCAGGTTCACCGGGCGCCCGCCGGCAGAGCAGGTCTAGCAGCACTGTCAGGGAGATCAGTCAATGACGACGACGGCAACGAGGCCGGATGCGGGGCGTTCTCGCGCCGCCATCGCGGCGAGGACGTTGCGGACGGACCGGTGGTGGTTCCCGCCGCTGGTGACCTTCGTGGGGCTAAGCGCGTGGGTGATCTACGCCACTGTCCGCGTGTTCATGCACAAGTGGTACTACGTCGAGCAGTACCACTATCTGACCCCGTTCTATTCACCTTGTCTCACCGACCGGTGCGTCGAAGGGTCCGCGGAGTTCGGCACGCCGCTGCCGTCCTTCTGGCTCATCCCGGAAGCCGCGTTCACACTTCCGTTCCTGCTGCTCTTCCGTCTCACCTGTTACTACTACCGGAAGGCGTACTACCGCGCCTTCTGGCTGTCGCCGCCGGCGTGTGCCGTGCCGGACGGGCACAAGAAGTACACCGGTGAGACGCGGTTCCCGCTGATCTTCCAGAACATCCACCGGTACGCCTTCTACGCCGCCGCGATCATCTCCGTGATCAACACCTGGGACGCCATCGTGGCCTTCCAGTCCGGGGAGAAGTTCGGGTTCGGGCTGGGCAACATCATCCTGGTCGGCAACGTCGTGATGCTGTGGACGTACACCGTGTCCTGCCACTCCTGCCGGCACATCGTCGCCGGACGACTGAAGCATTTCTCCAAGCATCCGGTGCGCTACCGCTTCTGGGTTGTCGTCTCGAAGCTCAACGCCCGGCACATGGAGCTCGCCTGGATCACCCTCGGCACGCTCGCCCTGACCGACTTCTACGTCATGGCGGTGTCGGCGAACTGGTTCTCCGACCTGCGCTTCATCAACTAGAGGGCCCCCAGACACATGACTACGCGAATCGAACGACACCACTACGACGTCGTCGTCATCGGCGCGGGCGGCGCCGGGCTGCGGGCCGCGATCGAGGCCCGCCTGGCCGGCAAGAAGACCGCGATCATCTCGAAGTCGCTGTTCGGCAAGGCGCACACGGTCATGGCCGAGGGCGGCGCCGCGGCGGCCATGGGCAACGTGAACAGCCGCGACAACTGGATGGTGCACTTCGGCGACACCATGCGCGGCGGCAAGTTCCTCAACAACTTCCGGATGGCGGAGCTGCACGCCAAGGAGGCCCCGGAGCGCATCTGGGAGCTGGAGACGTACGGGGCGCTCTTCGACCGTACGAAGGACGGCAAGATCTCCCAGCGCAACTTCGGCGGCCACGAGTACCCGCGGCTCGCGCACGTCGGCGACCGTACGGGCCTGGAGCTGATCCGTACGCTGCAGCAGAAGATCGTGTCGCTGCAGCAGGAGGACTTCGCGGAGACCGGCAGCTACGACTCGCGGATCCGGGTGTTCGCCGAGACGACCATCACCGAGCTGCTGCTCGACGGCGACAAGGTCGCCGGGGCGTTCGGCTACTACCGGGAGTCCGGCGAGTTCATCCTGCTGGAGGCGCCCGCGGTCGTGCTGGCCACCGGCGGCGTCGGCCGCTCGTACAAGGTGACCTCGAACTCCTGGGAGTACACCGGCGACGGGCACGCGCTGGCGCTGCGGGCCGGCGCGACGCTGATCAACATGGAGTTCCTGCAGTTCCACCCGACCGGCATGGTCTGGCCGCCGTCCGTCAAGGGCATCCTGGTGACCGAGTCGGTCCGTGGCGACGGTGGCGTGCTGCGCAACTCCGACGGCAAGCGGTTCATGTTCGACTACGTCCCCGACGTGTTCCGGCACCAGTACGCCGACACCGAGGAGGAGGCGGACCGCTGGTACACCGACCCGGACAACAACCGGCGCCCACCCGAGCTGCTGCCCCGCGACGAGGTGGCCCGGGCCATCAACAGCGAGGTCAAGGCGGGCCGCGGCACCAAGTCCGGCGGCGTGTTCCTCGACGTCTCCACCCGCATGCCGGCCGAGACCATCACCCGGCGGCTGCCGTCGATGTACCACCAGTTCAAGGAGCTGGCCGACGTCGACATCACCAAGGAGCCGATGGAGGTCGGCCCGACCTGTCACTACGTGATGGGCGGCGTCGAGGTGGACCCGGACACGGGTGCCGCGTTCGGCCACGTCGAGGGCCTGTTCGCGGCCGGTGAGGTGTCCGGCGGCATGCACGGCTCCAACCGGCTGGGCGGCAACTCGCTGTCCGACCTGCTGGTGTTCGGCAAGCGGGCGGGCGAGCACGCGGCCGCGTACGCCGACGCGCTGCCCAAGCGCCCGAAGGTGGCCACGGCGGACGTGGAGGCCGCGGTCGACACCGCGCTCGCGCCGCTGAGCCGGGAGAACGGCGAGAACCCGTACACGTTGCAGCAGGACCTGCAGGCCGTGATGGGCGACCTGGTCGGCATCATCCGCCGCGAGGCCGAGCTGACCGACGCGCTGAAGCGGCTCCAGGAGCTGAAGGTGCGGGTCGCCAACGTCGGCGCCACCGGCGGCCGGCGCTACAACCCGGGCTGGCACCTGGCCCTGGACCTGCGCAACATGCTCGTCGTCTCGGAGTGCACGGCGAAGGCCGCGCTGGAGCGCGAGGAGTCCCGCGGCGGTCACACCCGCGAGGACTTCCCGAAGATGAGCCCGGAGTGGCGCAAGGTCAACCTGGTCTGCTCGCTGGACGAGGCGGGCGACGTGCACCTCGAGCGCAAGCCGCTGCCGAAGATGCGCGACGAGCTGCTCGGGCTCTTCCAGCGCACCGAGCTCAGCAAGTACCTGACCGATGAGGAACTCGCGGAGTTCGACGCGATCTCGACGGAGGCCAACTGATGAAGCGTCACTTCCGGATCTGGCGGGGCGACTCGTCCGGCGGCGAGATCCGCGACTTCCAGGTGGAGGTCAACGAGGGCGAGGTCGTGCTCGACGCCATCCACCGGCTGCAGGCCACCGAGGCGCCGGACCTGGCGTGCCGCTGGAACTGCAAGGCCGGCAAGTGCGGCTCGTGCTCCATGGAGATCAACGGCAAGCCGCGGCTCGGCTGCATGACGCGGATGTCGACGTTCGAGGAGAACGAGACGGTCACCATCACGCCGCTGCGCACGTTCCCGGTGATCCGCGACCTGGTCACCGACGTGTCCTTCAACTACGAGAAGGCCCGCGAGACCCCCGCGTTCGCGCCGCCGCAGGGCGTCAAGCCCGGCGACTACCGGATGAAGCAGGTCGACGTCGAGCGCTCGCAGGAGTTCCGCAAGTGCATCGAGTGCTTCCTCTGCCAGAACACCTGCCACGTCGTACGTGACCACGAGGAGAACAAGAAGGCTTTCAGCGGGCCGCGCTTCTTCATCCGCGCGGCCGAGCTGGACATGCACCCGCTGGACGACCGTACGGACCGCAAGGAGTACGCGCAGGCCAGCCAGGGCCTCGGCTACTGCAACATCACCAAGTGCTGCACCGAGGTCTGCCCGGAACACATCAAGATCACGGACAACGCCATCATCCCGATGAAGGAACGGGTGGTGGACCGCCGCTACGACCCGCTGGTCCGGCTCGGCCGCAAGATCTTCCGGCGTGACCAGCTGGACGGCTCGACCGGCAACGGCTCGAACAGCAACGGCTCGAACAGCAACGGCTCCAACGGGCGGTCCATGGCCCCCAGCACGTCGGAGGGCGCGACGGGCGTGGCGGCCGGGCTCGGCAAGTCGGGGGCCCCGCTGCCGAACGCGCCGGCCCTCAACCCCGACGGCAGGCTCGACGTCGCCGAACTCCTCGCCGAGCACCCGGGCGGCCCGTCGCCGTTCGGCGACGACCAGGAGTTCCCGCTCCGGAAGATCACCTACAACCACCCCGAGACGGACAAGGACTGAGCGACGAGGGACCCGCTTCCCGGCGGGTCCCTCCCCTTGTCAGGTACGGATCCACAAGCCGGACAACCGCAACACCCCGCACCGGCTCGCGGCATGCGGCACCCGGGCGCGACTACTCCCCCGGCTCCCAGATCAGCGCCTGGCGGTGCTGGCTGAAGCCGTTACGCAGATAGAAATCCACCGCGCGCCGCCCCGAGTGGACGGTCACGTGCCCCAACCCCCGAACTCGCGCCTCGGCCAGAATCGCGTCCATCAACGCCGCGCCGACGCCACGATTGCGGTGCTCCCCGCAAACCATGACCGACTGGCGAACCCGTCGACCTCGCCGCCGTCGAGCTCCGGCAGCTCCGCGAGCGCCGCCACATCGGCCGCTGTCGCCGACCGGCGAGAGTCGGCCCGGTTCCTCAGCGGCTACGCGAGCTACAGGATGGTCAAGTCCGCCCCGTCCTGGCACCTCAACGTGCAGACTCCCAAGACATGGGCGGCAACCACCCAGGTCTTCCGGATCACCCTCGTCGACGGGTCCACCTACGAACGAAGGTCACCCTGACATGAGCCGGCCCCGGTTCCGGACCTCCCTAGCGGTGCGGGCAGCGGCAATGCTGCTGCTCGCACCCCTGCTGGCCGCATGCACCCACCCGCCAGCAGACGGCCTGACCGGCAAAGCCGCCTTCCTGGACGACACCGGACGGGGAGAAAGGCCGATCGACGAAGGCTGGATCATCGCCGTGCCGGCCGCAGCCGTCGACGACCTGTGGAGCACCACCGGCAACAAGCCGATCAGCCAGCAAGACCTGCCGTACATGGCTGCGCCGCTCAATCGCGACCAGGTGACCCAGGCCGGTGGCGTGATCGCCCCCCTCGACGACGACGGCGAGTTCGTCCTACCCGCCGAGGAAGGCCAATACCTCCTCTGCCATCTCGAACCGGCCGATATCGGAGACGGCGGGGTGATTCAGGGCTGCGGGTTCCTGACCCTTCCAGCGTCCGGCGAACTGGAGATCTCCCGCGGAGAAGGCGGCTTCCGCGCTGCGATGAAGGAGTAGCGGTCCCAGGAGCACGCCGTCACCACGGCCATCTCCCGCTGCCTGGGCGGAGCTACCACAGATCCCCGATGAAAGCCTGAGCAGTCGTACACAAGTTCTAAAGCCGGCGTAGAGTGGCCGCCGTGGGTGCTTATCAGCCGTCGATGCTCGACTTCATGGGTGGTTCCGGCGCGACCGTCGAGCCGCTGGCCGGCCGCCTCGTCCGGCACCGGTTGACGGCCGGCGCGTGGGTGGACGTGCTGCCGGGCTGGGTGCACGGCTCCGACGACGTCTTCCGGATCCTGCTCGACGAGGTCGACTGGCGGGCCGAGCGCCGCACCATGTACGACGGCGTGGTCGATGTTCCCCGGCTGCTGCGCTGGTACGGCCGCGACGAGCAGCTGCCGCACCCCGTGCTCACCGAGGCGCGGCAGGCG
The DNA here is from genome assembly GCF_040677315.1 of Actinoplanes sp. NPDC049316. NCBI lineage: Bacteria > Bacillati > Actinomycetota > Actinomycetes > Micromonosporales > Micromonosporaceae > Actinoplanes > Actinoplanes sp. NPDC049316. The sequence goes on from NZ_JBFAQM010000006.1 coordinate 180,370, forward strand.
TTGTCCGCGCACTACCGTGCAGAGCTCGGCGAGCCGTTCGTGACCGCCGGCATGTGCCTGTACCGCGACGGCCGCGACAGCGTCGCCTGGCACGGCGACACCCTGGGGCGCTCGTCGCGGGAGGACACGATGGTGGCGATCGTGTCGTTCGGCTCGCCGCGCAACCTGATGCTCCGGCCGCGGGCGGGCGGCGCGGAGACGCTGCGGTTCCCGCAGGGTCACGGCGATCTGATCGTGATGGGCGGCTCCTGCCAGCGCACCTGGGAGCACGCGATCCCCAAGACGGCCAAGCCGGTCGGCCCGCGGGTCAGCGTGCAGTTCCGCCCGATCGACGTGGCGTGAGAGCCGGCGCACGGCGCCTGAGAAAGCCGGCACAGGCCCGCGCACACCGCCTGAGAAAAAGCTGCATCCATCCCGTCCGGTCGTAGCGAAGACCCGGGTGACGGCACCCGCCGTTCACGGGTTCACGACTTCGCCGATGAAGGATGTGCGCACATGAACGTCGCAAGACTGCTCGCCCGTACCGCCGCCACCGCCACCGCCGCCGTGCTCGCGATCACCGCGGTGGGCGGCGCCGGGGCGTCCGCCTCCGGCAAGACCGGCACCCGGTCGCTGGCCGCGGTCCTGACCAAGGACACGAGCGGCTTCGACCGCAACAGCCGAGACTTCGACGTCCTCACCGCCGCGGTGCTCGCCGTGCTGGACGCCAAGCCCGCCAGCCCGGTCAAGGTGCTCACCGACGGCAAGGTGGCGCTGACCGCGTTCGTGCCCACCGACGCGGCCTTCCAGACGCTCGTCGCCGACATCACGAACAGCCGCAAGCTGCCGAGCGAGAAGCAGGCGTTCACGGCCGTCGCGGGCCTGGGCATCGACACGGTCGAGGCGGTGCTGCTCTACCACGTGGTGCCGGGCGCGACGATCGACCGCCGCGCGGCCCTGAAGTCCGACAACGCCAAGCTGACCACGGCCGGCGGCGGCAAGATCACCGTGGACGTCACCCGCTGCTGGTACGGCCCCCGCTACATCCGCCTGATCGACGCGGACCGCTCGGACCGCGACCCGCGCGTCGTGAAGTACGACATCAACAAGGGCAACAAGCAGATCGCGCACGCCATCGACCGGGTGCTGCGCCCCTCCGACCTTCCGTAACGGGGGTTCCGCGGTGGCCGCGCCGGACCTGCGGCCACCGCGCCCGCCCGCTACGGGCGCCGGTCCGGTCCGGGCGTGTCCCAGCCGATCGGGCCGCTGGCCAGTCCTTCCTCCCAGCTGTCCCCCGCGGCCGCGTAGGGAGCCGACGAAGGAGCCGGCCAATGCGCCGGTTGCGCGGGCGACGGCGCCGGCAGGGCGGGCCCGGCCGCGCCGCCCATGACGGCCTGAGCCGCGCCGCCCATGACGGCCTCCTGCGCCGCGGTGATCCGGCGGATGACGCCGATGGCGCAGCTCGCCGCGGCGATCTCCACCGCCGCCGACAGAGTCGCGAGCGCGGTCGAGCCCGCCGAATCGGTCGCGCCGAGGACCGCGACGGCGACCACCCGGTCGAGGATGAGGAACGCCGTCCACAGGGTCGCCCACAGGATGACGACCGCACGGCCGGGACGGCGCATGTCCCAGCCCTGCACGCGACCGTCGGTGGCGCGGTCGATCTCGTTGACCACCAGGATCGGGATGACCAGGTTGCCGAGGGGCACGAACCAGGCCCCGATCGTCCAGCCTGCGCCCCAGGTCAGGAACGAGCCGCCGAACGCGTCGATGTTGGTGCGGGCCCGGTGCAGCCAGCAGATGAACGCGATGCCCGCGAACAGCAGCGAGCCGAGGCTCAGCAGCGCCGTCCCCGCAGCCGCCGCGGCCTCCACCGCTCGCGCGGTACCGAGCCCTTCGCCGGTGACGCGCGCATCGTCCACGAGGTTGGAAGCGAAGAAGGTCAGGGCCGCGGTGAGGGCTGCCGCCACCATCGCGAGGACGAGGGCGACGATCGCGACGGTGGCACGCGTCCGGAGCGGGCGGGCGGTGCTGTAGGGCACAAAGGACGGTTGCGGATACGTGTACGGTGCGTGTTCGGTCATTGACTCTTCCCCCGTGGAGCCGGTTGGCTTGGGCAGGATAGCGGTCCGCGGGAGCTGCCGGAATTCGCCGTCACCGATATCCGGTGGAGCATTGACACGGCGGCCCGGGAAATTACACTCCAAGTGTAATTAGTTTGATCTCCACCGGCTCCACCCAGGACACGTCCGCCCTCATCGCCGAGGTGACGATGACCATGCCCGCCGGAGAGGCCCACGCCGGCCTCGCCCTCCATCAGACAACCGTCCGATTCGGTGGGCTGGTCGCCCTCGACCGGGTGTCGCTGCGGGTGCCGCCCGGCCGTACGGTCGGCGTCATCGGCCCCAACGGCGCCGGCAAGACCACGCTCTTCAACGTCGTGTGCGGGTTCGTCGCCGCCACGGGCGGCACCCTGACGTTCGACGGCCGGCCGCTGCGCCCGCGTCCGCACCGCCTCGCCCGGCTCGGCATCGCCCGTACGCTGCAGGGGGTCGGCCTGTTCCCCAGCCTGACCGTGCTGGAGAACGTGCTGGTCGCCGCGCCCGGCGACCGGGCGCGGGCGTGGGCCGAGCTGGACCGGTGCGGCGTCGCCGAGCATGCCGGCGCCCTGCCCGGGAGCCTGCCGTACGCGGTCCGCAAACGTGTTTCGCTCGCCCGCGCCCTGGTGGCCGAGCCCCGGCTGCTCCTACTGGACGAGCCCGCCGGCGGTCTCGGCGCGGAAGAGATCGACGGGCTGCGCGAGCTCATCACCGGCCTGCCGTGCTCGGTGCTGCTGGTCGAGCACCACATGGACCTCGTCATGGCGGTCTGCGACGAGATCCTCGTGCTGGACTTCGGCAAACCCGTCGCGCACGGCACCCCGGACGAGATCCGTACGAACGAAGCCGTGGCCGATGCCTACCTCGGTGCCGCCACATGAGCGCGCTGCTGAAGGTCGAGGGGCTGACGGCCGGGTACGGCGCCGCGCCGGTGCTCAACGGCATCGACCTGGACGTGGCGCCCGCCTCCATCACCGCGGTGCTGGGCGCCAACGGGGCCGGGAAGACGACTCTGCTGCGTACGCTGTCGGGCTTGGTGCGTCCCACCGCGGGCCGCGTCCTCTTCGACGGCCTGGACCTGCGCGGGGTGAAGGTCGAGCAGATGGTGCGGCGCGGCATCGCGCACGTGCCGGAGGGCCGCGGCGTCGTCACCGAGCTCACCGTGGACGAGAACCTGCGCCTCGGCGGCCTGTGGCGCCGGGACCGGGCCGACGCCAAGCGCGCGCTCGACGAGGTGTACGAGCTGTTCGAAGCGCTCGCGCGCCGCCGCGCGTTCCCCGGTCATCAGCTGTCCGGCGGCGAACGGCAGATGCTCGCGCTGGGCCGGGCGCTGGTGGGGCGGCCCCGGCTGTTGCTGCTCGACGAGCCGTCGCTGGGGCTGGCGCCGCGGGTGATCGCGCAGATCATGGCGCTGCTGCGGACTCTGCGCGACCGCAGCGGGCTGACCGTGCTGCTGGTCGAGCAGAACGTCCGCAGCGCGCTGGCCGTCGCGGACGAGGCCGTCGTCATGTCGCTGGGCCGGGTCGTCACCCGCGGCACGTCGATCGACGACGAGCTGCGCCACGCGTACCTGGGTTTCTAGAGGAGGACCATGGACCGGTTCGTGTTTCTCACGTTCGACGGCCTGGGCCGGGGTGCGGTGTACGCCGCGTTCGCCCTGGCGCTGGTCCTGATCTGGCGGGCCACGAGGATCGTCAACTTCGCCCAGGGCGCGATGGCCGTGGCGACCGCGTACGCGGGCTACTCCGTCTCGTCCGCGACCGGCTCCTACTGGCTCGGCTTCGTCGTGGCGATCGCCGCGGGCCTGGTGCTCGGCGCGGTGACCGAGCGGGTGGTCATGCGCTTCGTCGACCACTCGTCGCCGCTCAACGGGGTGGTGGTGGCGCTCGGGCTGGTGCTGGTGATCCAGGGCGTGCTCGGCATGATCTACGGCAACGAGTACCGCCCGGCCGGCACGCCGTTCAGCCGCGACGCGTTCGAGGTCGGCGGGGTGGCGCTGCTGTCGCGCTTCGATCTGTTCGTGTTCGCGGCGGTGGCCACTGTGGTCGTGCTGCTCGCGCTGTTGTTCACGCGTACGGCGACAGGCCTGCGCATGCGCGCCTCGGCCTTCGCACCCGACGTCTCCCGGCTGCTCGGCGTGAACGTGGGCGGCATGCTGACGCTGGGGTGGGCGCTCGCCGCGGCGGTCGGCTCGCTCGCCGGGATGCTGGTGATCCCGACCGAGCTGGGTCTGCACCCGAACGCGATGGACCTCGTGTTCGTGTCGTCGTTCACCGCCGCGGTGGTCGGCGGCCTGGACAGCGCGGCCGGCTCGGTGGCCGGTGGGCTGATCGTGGGCCTGCTGCTGTCGTACGTGAGCGGCTATCTGGGCGCCACGGTCGCGCCGATCGCGGTTCTGGTGCTGCTCGTCGTCGTGCTCCTCGCCCGTCCCGGCGGGCTCTTCTCCCGGTCGGCGGCGAGGACGGTATGAGCATCGTGCGGGAACGCGTCACCGCAGAACCGGCCGTCGCGATTCGACGGGAGCAACCCTGGAAACTGCGCTATCTGCTGTGGACGGTGGCCGGCGGGGTGGCCGTCGTGGCGCTGACGTACGCGCTGCCACCGTTCCGGACGTATCAGCTCGCGACCATCGGGGCGTACCTGTGCGTCACGGCCGGGCTCACGGTGCTGACCGGGCTGAACGGGCAGCTGTCGCTGGGACACGGCGCGCTGATGGCGACCGGCGCGTACACGGTGGCCCTGCTGCAGGACAAGCTGGCGGGCCGGGGGCAGTGGACGCTGCTGGTGTCGGTTCTGGCGGCGATCGCGCTGACCACCGTCGTCGGCGCGGTCGTCGGCCTGGCAGCGGCCCGGCTGCGCGGCCCCTACCTCGCCGGGCTGACGCTCGCGGTCGCGGTGGTGGTGCCGGCCCTCACGAGCACCTTCGACACGACGTTCAACAGCGACCAGGGCCTGTCCGTGGTGCTCGACCCGCCGCCCGGCACGATTCCCGTCGAGCAGTGGCAGGCGTGGCTGTCGTGGACCGGCGCCCTGCTGACGATGCTCGCGCTCGCGGTGCTCGTCCGGGGCCGCTTCGGCCGGGAGATGCGGGCCGTACGCGACGACGAGACCGCCGCGCGCCTCGCGGGCGTCAGCGTCGCCCGTACCCAGGTCCTGACGTTCGTGGTGAGCGCGGCCTGCGCCGGCCTCGGCGGCGCGCTCGTGGCGGTCCTCGCCCAGAGCGTGTCCCCCGGCGCGTTCCCGCTCACGCTCTCACTCTTCCTCGTCATGGCGATCGTCATCGGCGGGCTCGGCAGCCTGGCCGGCGCGTTCTGGGGCGCAGTGCTGCTGGTCGCGCTCCCGGCCCTGGCTCACACGGTCACCGAGGGCATCGACGCGCAGCGGCTCGAAGGCAACCTGCCGCTCGCGCTGTTCGGCGTGACCCTCGTCGTCGTCATGCTCGCCGCTCCCGGCGGGATCGCATCGCTCAATCCCCTCAAACGCATAAGGAGAAAGGCATGAGGCGTACCTCGACCGTCCTCGCCGCGCTGGCCCTGGTCGCCGCGGCGACCGCCTGCAGCGACAGCGGCGGTGGCGGCGGCAGCGCGAACACCCCCGGCGTGACCGGCACCGAGATCGTCGTCGGCACGCACATGCCGCTCACCGGCCCGGCCGCGGCCGGCTACTCGAAGATCGCGCCGGCGTCCAAGGCGTACTTCGACTACGTGAACGCGAACGGCGGCGTGCACGGCCGCAAGATCACTTACAAGATCATGGACGACACCTACAACCCGGCCACCACCCAGCAGGTCGTCCGTGAGCTGGTCCTGCAGGACAAGGTGTTCGCGATCCTCAACGGCCTCGGCACCCCGACCCACACCGGCGTGCTGGACTTCCTGAAGACCAACCGGGTGCCGGACCTCTTCGTGGCCTCGGGCAGCCGCAGCTGGAACCAGCCGGACAAGTACCCGGGCACGTTCGGCTTCAACGTCGACTACACCGTCGAGGGCAAGATCCTGGCGACCCACGTGAAGCAGACCCAGGCCGGCAAGAAGGTGTGCTTCCTCGGGCAGGACGACGACTTCGGCCGCGACGCGCTGGCCGGCATCGAGAAGATCCTCGGACCGGTGGCAGCGAAGCAGTCGTACGTCACCAGCAACCCGAACGTCGGCCCGCAGATGGGCGCGCTCAAGCAGGCCGGCTGCCAGGTCGTCATGCTCGCCACGGTCCCCGGCTTCACCGCGCTCAGCCTCGGCACCGCGGCGAAGATCGGCTTCAAACCCCAGTTCGTCGTCTCCCAGGTGGGCGCGGATCTGACCACGCTGACGAAGCAGCTCGGCCCGGCGGCGCCGCTCACCGAGGGCCTGATCTCCGACAACTATCTGCCGCTCAGCACGGACGACGCGAACCCGTGGATCCAGCTCTTCAAGAAAGTCAACGCCCAGTACAACGGCAACGCGGAGTTCGACAACAACATCGTCTACGGGATGTCGGTCGCGTACCTGTTCGTGCAGACACTGCAAGCGGCCGGCAAGGACCTGACCCGCGACGGGCTCATCGCCGCAGTGGAGAAGGGTGGCTTCCAGGGACCCGGCATGGCCCCGCTGCGGTTCTCCAAGACCGATCATTCCGGGTACGGGGGAATGCGGCTGAGCCGTGTCCAGGGCGGCAAGCAGGCATACTTCGGCACCGTCTACGAGACCGACGACGGCGACGGGGCGGTGCAGCCGTACACGGCGGCCCCGGCGGCCCCGCCGTCGAACGGCATCCCGGCGGCGCCGTAGGGCGCGGCAGTGACTCGGCGCGTCGCCTGATCGCCGCCCGGTGATGACTCGGTAAAGGAAGCGAAATGGTTGCGGCCCGCCGCCGACCGATGCAGGGTTGGCGGCGGGGAAGTTACCCGTTAGTATTTCGCACTCTAAGTGCACATTCTTTTGGGGGGTTCTGGCCGGATGTCGAAGCTCTCGGGCACCGTCGCGATCGTGACGGGCGCCAGCCGCGGAATCGGGTTCGCCATCGCGCAACGCTTCGTCGCGGAGGGTGCGAAGGTCTGCATCACCGGACGGGACGCGCAGGCGCTGGAGTCCGCGGTCAAGGACCTGGGCGGCCCGGAGGTCGCCATGGCGGTCCCCGGCAAGGGCGACGACGCCGACCACCGTGCGGCCGTGGTGGACACCGTGCTCGGCACGTTCGGCCCGGTCTCGGTCCTGGTCAACAACATCGGCATCAACCCGGCGTACGGGCCGCTCGGCACGCTCGACCTCGGCGCGGCCCGCAAGATGCTCGACGTCAACGTGCTCGGCACACTCGGCTGGGTGCAGGAGGCGCTGCGGGGCGGGCTCGCCGACGGCGGGTCGATCGTCAACATCTCCTCGGTCTCCGGCCTGCGCCCGGCGCCCGGCATCGCGTTCTACGGCGTCACCAAGGCCGCGCTCATCCACCTGACCGAGGAGCTGGCCGTCGAGCTCGCCCCGGCGGTCCGGGTGAACGCGGTCGCGCCCGCGGTGGTCAAGACCAAGTTCGCCACCGCGCTGTACGAGGGACGCGAGGACGCGGTCGCCGCCACGTACCCGCTGCGCCGCCTCGGCGTGCCGGAGGACGTGGCCGGCGCGGTGACGTTCCTCTGCTCGCCCGACGCGGCCTGGATCACCGGCCAGACGCTCGTCATCGACGGCGGCGTCACGCTCACCGGGACGGTCCAGTGAGCTCCCGGTTCGCCCGGGTCGTCGTCACCGGCGCCGGCGGGGGCATCGGCGCCGCCCTGGCCCGCCGCTTCGCCGCCGACGGCGCCCGGGTGATCGTGAACGACCTCGACGCGGCGGCCGCGCAGGCCGTGGCCGCCGAGATCGGTGGCCTCGCCGTCGCGGGCGACGCCGGGAACGAGGCGGACGTGCGCCGCCTGGTCGACACCGCCTGGGAGGAGCTGGGCGGCTGCGACCTGTTCTGCGCCAACGCCGGCATCCTCACGGCCGGCTCGGCCGACGCCCCCGACGCCGACTGGGACAAGGCGTGGCAGGTCAACGTCATGTCCCACGTGTACGTGGCCCGCGCGCTGCTCCCCCGCTGGCTCGACGGCGAGGGTGGGCGCCTGCTGTTCACCGTCTCCGCCGCCGGGCTGCTCACCCTGCTCGGCTCGGCGCCGTACTCGGTCACCAAGCACGCCGCGCTCGGCTTCGCCGAATGGCTGCGCGCCACGTACGCCCACCGCGGCATCACCGTGCAGGCGCTGTGCCCGCAGGGCGTCAACACGGCGATGATGACCGGCGGGGAACGGAGCGCCAGCAAGGCGATCCTGGCCGCGGGAGCGATCGAGCCGGAGGACGTCGCCGACACGGTCGTCAAGGCGCTGGCCGGCGACAGCTTCCTGATCCTGCCGCACCCCGAGGTGGCCGAGTTCTACCAGCGCCGGGCCACCGACACCGACCGCTGGCTCGGCGGCATGAACAAGATCCAGCGCGGCTTCGACGCGGCGGCAGCTCAGTGAGCGGGCCGCGCGGACTCGATCTGGAGAAGCTGCGGGCCTACCTGGGCTCGCCGCCGCTGTCCGCGACGATGTTCGCCGGCGGGCGCTCCAACCTCACGTACGCGGTCACCGACGGCACCCACCGCTGGGTGCTGCGCCGCCCGCCGCTGGGGCACGTGCTGCCGACGGCCCATGACATGTCCCGCGAGCACCGGGTGCTGGCGGCGCTGTCGGAGGCCGGGTTCCCCGCGCCGAGGCCCGTACGCCTGTGCACCGACCCGGACGTCATCGGCGCACCGTTCTACCTGATGGAGCACGTCGACGGGACGATCTACCGCGACGTCGCCGTGCTGGAGGCGCTGGGCCCCGAGTCCATGCGGCGGCTCGTGCTGTCGCTCGTGGACACGCTCGCCGACCTGCACGCGCTCGAGCCGGCCGCGATCGGGCTGGGCGACTTCGGCCGCCCGGAGGGCTTCAACGAGCGCCAGGTACGCCGCTGGAAGAAGCAGCTCGACGCCTCCCGCAGCCGCGACGTGCCGGGCATCGAGGAGCTGCACGCGCGCCTCGCCGCCGACATCCCGGCGGGCGGCCCGGGCTCGGTCGTGCACGGCGACTACCGCCTCGACAACGTCCTCATCGGCGAGCAGCTGCAGGTCAACGCCGTGCTGGACTGGGAGATGTCGACGCTCGGCGACCCGCTCAGCGACGTCGCGCTGATGCTCGTCTACGCCGGCCGCCCGCTGCTGCTGCCCGACCGCTCGCCGCTGTCGGTGCCGGGACATCCGAGCCTGGCGGAGATCGGCGAGCACTACGCCAAGCGGTCCGGCCGCGACGTCTCCGACCTGCACTGGTACGTGGCCTTCGCCGCGTTCAAACTCGCCGTGATCCTCGAGGGCGTGCACTACCGCTACGTGCAGGGCCAGACGGTCGGCGAGGGCTTCGACACCGTCGGCGCGATGGTCGCACCGCTCGTCGCGCAGGGACACGAGTCGCTGGAGGACAACTGATGGACTTCGCGTTCGACGAGAAGACCGAGGACTACCGCAAACGGCTGCTCGCCTTCATGGACGAGCACGTCTACCCCGCGGAGGACGGCTTCCACGAGTCGTACCGCGGTGACTGGACGCCGCCGCCCGCGCTGGCCCCGCTGCGGGAGCAGGCCAAGGCCGCCGGGCTGTGGAACCTGTTCCTGCCGGGCGAGCACGGCGCCGGCCTGACCAACCTGCAGTACGCGCCGCTGGCCGAGCTCACCGGCCGCAGCCCGTCGATCGCCCCGGCGGCGCTCAACTGCGCGGCCCCGGACACCGGCAACATGGAGGTCCTCGCCGAGTTCGGCAGCCCCGAGCAGCAGGAGCGCTGGCTGCGGCCGCTGTTGGAGGGCACGATCCGCTCGGCGTTCGCGATGACCGAGCCGCAGGTCGCCTCCTCGGACGCGACCAACATCGGCACCCGGATCGAGCGGGACGGCGACGAGTACGTCATCACGGGTCGCAAGTTCTACATCTCCGGCGCGATGAACCCGAACTGCAAGATCTTCATCGTGATGGGCAAGACCGACCCGGAGGCCGCCCGGCACGTGCAGCAGAGCATGGTCCTGGTGCCCCGGGACACCCCCGGCCTCACGGTGCGGCGCGGGATGGCCGTGTTCGGCTACGACGACGGCGACCACGGCGGCCACGCGGAGATGATCTTCGACCGGGTGCGCGTACCGGTGGGCAATCTCATCGGCGAGGAGGGCTCCGGTTTCGCGATCTCCCAGGCGCGGCTCGGGCCCGGCCGCATCCACCACTGCATGCGGCTGATCGGCATGGCGGAGCGCGGGCTGGAGCTGATGTGCACGCGGGCGCTGGCCCGTACGGCGTTCGGCAAGCCCCTCGCGGAGCAGGGCGTGGTGCAGGAGTGGATCGCGGAGTCGCGGGTCCGCATCGAGCAGGCCCGCCTGCTGGTGCTCAAGGCGGCCTGGCTGATGGACACCGTCGGCAACAAGGGCGCGCACACCGAGATCCAGGCGATCAAGATCATCGTGCCGAGCACCGCCGAATGGGTGCTCGACAAGGCCATCCAGGCCCACGGCGCGGCGGGCGTCGGCCAGGACACCCCGCTGGCCCGGCTGTGGGCGGCGGCCCGTACCCTGCGGCTGGCGGACGGCCCGGACGAGGTCCACAAGCGATCGCTGGCCCGTCGGGAGCTCAAGCGCTACCGGAGCGCCTGATGCCCGCCGCGGTCCCGCGCCCCGGCCGCCCACCGACCGACAGCCCGGCCCGCACACCGGGCTCCTGTCACCGCACGCCCACCCGTCGCCCGGCCCGCACACCGGGCCGGGTCCGCCGCCCGAGCCACCACCGGAGCTACTGATGCCGGCCGCCTCATCCCGCCCGTCCCACCGCATCGACGGCCGCACGGCCCGCTCGGAGCGCACCCGCGCCGCGATCGTCGAGGCGCACGTCGCCCTCATCCGCGAGGGCGACCTGCGTCCCACCGCCGACCGCATCGCCAAGCAGGCGGGGGTCAGCCTGCGCGCGCTGTGGAGCCACTTCGCGGACATGGAGGCCCTCTTCGCCGCCAGCGGCCAGCTCATCCTCGAGCAGCGCGACGAGACGTACGAGCCGGTCCCCACCGGCCTGCCCCTCGAGCGGCGGATCGAGGCGTACTGCCACCAGCGGGCCCGCATGCTGGAGCAGATCGCCCCGATCGCCAAGGCGTCGTCGCTCAAGGAGCCGTTCTCCCCAGCCCTGCAGAGCTACCGCCGAGCCCACATCCAGCGGGTCCGCGACGAGCTGCGCGCCCTGTTCACCCGCGAGATCGGCGACGACGAGGCCCTGCTGAACGCGCTGACGACGGCCGGCATGTGGCCCAGCTGGGGCACCCTGCGCGACGCAATGGGCCTCGACGTGGAGGAGGCCCGGCAGGTCCTCACCCGGACGGTGACCGCGCTGCTGAACGGCCGGCCCTGAGCGTCGAGTGACGGGAGGTGCGACGCGCCTCCTCCGTTCGGCCAGGTGCTGCGGCGAGGTCGCCCATGTGCCCTCGAGCGCTCTCGGAGCCGCTCTAGGCTGCGGATATGCCGGGCGAAGAGGACGGCCAGCGCGACGACGGCGGACCAGCCGCGGCCGCCTCGACGGTTGACGAACTCGACGACGAGAAGAGGCCGGCGCCACTCAACGGGTGGGTCGTCGTCCTGGCACCACTCCTGCTGGCGTTCGTGGTCGTCGGCCCGCTCGCTCACTACGGCGCTTGGCCCGACTGGGTGTCCCGCACCATCGCGGCGGCGGCTGGTGCCGCTCTGTGCTACTGGCATTGGCGCGTCAAGCATTGGAAGCCGATGCTGGAATCCCACATGAGGTGCACCAGTCCGGGAATCCGCGATATCGAAGTCGCTCAGCTCCAGCACGAGGCGGGCGACACGGCGGTGGATCCGAGCGGGGTCCTGCAGGTGCAGATGCTGGTTCTAGGCGTCACGCGTCCGGCCGCATTCCGCCAGCGCGTGGTCGAACGATACGACGTCGGGCACCGGGTGCTGCGCCAGCAGATGACCCTGGACGTCTCCATTCCCGCCCAGCTGAACGTCGCCGAACCGGCCCCCGACGCCGACCAGCGGGAAATCCTGTTCCCGCTGCTCGTGCCTCCGAAGGGGCAGCTGGTCGACAACCTCTGTGTCGCCGACTCCGACGGGGCGAGAATTCCGGTCCTGGCCTACTCGGAATACCTCTCGACTGTGGCCCGCGCGCTGCGGACGCTGCTGCTGATCGCCTACAACGCCCGCACCCTGCCGCCGGAGGCCCAGCAGGCGGAGGCCAGCGCGCTACGCGCCGTCATGCGCCGCGACCACGAACCGGTCGACTCGTCCGCGGCCGACCTCCTCCGGAACCTCCGGGTGCCGCGTCCCGGAGTGGCCCGGCTGGCGGCCCGCCTGGTCGAGAAGCTGGCCGGTCACTATGCGGTGCTGGTGTCCGTTCCGTACCCGTCGACCGGCCGCTTCGTCCTTCAGTACGAGCGGACCATCACCCCGGCGCTCAAGCTTCGCCGGTGCGAGAAGGGAAAACGGCTCTCCTGGCTGCGCGCCCGGCTGCGGGTGCTGCTGGGCGCGCGCCCGGTCGACATCTCCCTAACGCTGGAGCAGGCCTGGGCCAGCCACAGCTACCACCTTCTCGTCGACGGCGGGGACGGCATCTACGTCGGGCATCAGAAGGCCCCGGACCTGGCGACCTTCTTCGACCGGGGCATGCAGCTGAAGAATGGCGCGATGAAACCGTACTACCGCTTCCGGCGCCGGGCCGGGCAGTCGTACGCACATTTCTATTGCCGGGAATTCGCCGAACCCGCCGCGGGCCGGCCGGTGCCGGTCATTCGTTTCCGGTTCTACGAGGTTCCGCCCGGTTCCACCCTGCGCGCGCTCGTCGCCGCATTCTCCGCCGCCCTGCTGGTCTGGATCATCGGCTTCGTGATGTCCCGGCAGCCGGAGCTCGACTCCGATGCGCCCGCGTACCTGCTGGCGTTCCCCGCCGTGGCGGCGGCCTGGCTGGGCTTCGACCCGCCGGCGCGGCGACTGCTCGAGGGCACGCTGGCCGGCCGGCTCTCGCTGCTGTGCACCTCGCTGTTGTCGCTCGGCGCCAGCACGCTGTATCTGATCACCAAGAGCAAGCTGCCGTTCTTCGACGGCCGCAATCCGACAAATCTGCAGGTGCTCGGAATCGGGAGCCTATACTGGAGTCTGCTGACGGTTCTGGCCGTCATCAACGTGAGTGCGATCCTGTTCATTCATATCGTGCGGTTCAAGGAGTTCATGTACTTCTCGAGCCGGGTGTCCGATTCTCCGGGACACAGTGAGAATTCTTGAGCACGTGGTGGCTCCCCGAGCCTTTAGTCGCCCAAGGTGATACCGATGACTGATGTCGAGGCACCGCACGACCGCTTCACTGGCGGTGGCCTGGACACAGACAGGGGATCCAACGTGCTCAGCGACTCCAGCTACTTCGTGGCGTCCCACGACTGGCCCGCCGGCGCGCGGCCGGACGACCCCAGCCTGACGGAGATCTACGAGGCGTTGAGCCAGGTCGGCGAATTCTACGAGCCGGCCGTCAAGGGCCTCCTCGCCGTGACGGTCGGCGCTTCCCAGGACGCCACCTCCTGAGGCAGGCCGGGGCGGGCGACGATCCGATCGCCGCCGCCCGCCGGCCGTTCCCTCACGCCGGAGTGACCGCCTGGGCCAGGGAGACCGCGAACCAGCCCTGCGGGTCCGTCCACCACTCGCGCAGGGCGAAGCCGGACGCCGCGAGCTCGGCTGCGAGCCCCTCGCGGCGGAACTTGGCGCTGATCTCCGTACGCATCTCCTCCCCCGCCGCGTAGTCGACGGTGAGCCCGAGTTCCGGGATCGTGACCCGCTGGGCCGTACGGGCGCGCAGCCGCATCTCGATCCATTCACTCCGCGCGTCCCAGAGCGCCACGTGGTCGTACGCGTCCACGTCGAAGTCCGCGCCCAGCCGCGAGTTGATCACGCGCAGCACGTTGCGATTGAAGTCGGCCGTCACTCCCGCCGCGTCGTCGTACGCGGGCACCACGATCGCCGGATCCTTGACGAGGTCGGTGCCCAGCAGGAGCCATTCGCCCTCCCCGAGGACGGCCCGCAGGTCGCGCAGGAACGTCGCCCGCTCGGCCGGCACGAGATTGCCGATCGTGCCGCCGAGGAAGGCGACCGCCCGGTTGTCGCCGTCCGGGATGTGCTGCAGGTGCCGGGTCATGTCGCCGACGACGCCGCGGACCGACAGGTCGGGATAGTCGGTGGTGAGCCCGGCGACCGCCTCGCGCAGCGCCGCCTCGGAGACGTCGAGCGGCACGAACGAACCCAGCGTGCCATGCCGCAGCAGCGCGTCCAGCAGCAGGCGGGTCTTCTCCGACGAGCCGGAGCCGAGCTCGACGAGCGTCTTGGCGTCGGTGAGCGCGGCGAAGTCCGCGGCGCACCCGGCGAGGATCGCCCGTTCGGTACGGGTCGGGTAGTACTCGGGCAGCCGGGTGATCTCCTCGAACAGCTCGCTGCCACGGGCGTCGTAGAACCATTTCGGCGGCAGCCACTTGGCCGCGGCGGTCAGGCCGGTGGCCACGTCCGCCCGCAGATGCCGGGCGATGTCCTGCTCGTCGAGGTGTACGTCCAACATGGATCAGGATCTCCCTAGCGGGGTGAGGGTCAGGGTCGACGGGGTGGCCACCAGCACGTGGCCGTCCGGGACGGGCTGCCATTCCGGCCCGTCGTCGAGAGGTTCGGAGCTGACGAGGAGTGCGCCGGGCGTGGCGCGCACGGAAAGCGCGTGGCCGGCGGTGGTCGCGACGAGTTGCCGGCCGTCGGTGAGCAGCAGGTTGAGCCGGGAGCCGGGCGCGGCCAGGTCGACCTCGGCCACGACGTCCACGATCGCCTCGGGCGCCGGCGCCCCGGCGCGCAGCCGGTCCCGGATCAGCGCCCACAGCAGCGCGGAGTCCGTCGGTGCGTCGAGGGTGATCAGGTCCTGGACGGGCAACCGGCCGGCGGTCTTGGCGACCGACTCCGGCCAGCCGCGGACGACGCCGTTGTGGCTGAACAGCCACGGGCCCTCCGTGAAAGGCGCGGCGGCCGTCTCGGTGACCGGCATGCCGACCGTGGCGGACCGTACGGCGGCCAGCACCGCCCCGGCGACCGTGGCGGAGGCCAGCGCCGGCAGCGCGGCGTCGGACCACATCGGTGCGGCGCTGCGGTAGCGGACCGGCTCGGCGTGCCCCGGCGGATACCAGGCCACGCCGAAGCCGTCGGCGTTGATGGTGCCGCCGCCGCGCATGTCCCGCGGGGCCCACGCCTGCCGCACCAGCGCGTGCGGCGGATCGAGCAGCAGGGACGCCAACGGCGTGGGCGGGCCGAGATAGGCCAGATGACGGCACATCAAACGGCGTCCCGGGCACAGCGGAAGCCGCTGAAGATCTGCCGCCGGATCGGGTGGTCCCAGTTGCGGAAGGTGCCCCGGCAGGCGGCCGCGTCCGTGCCGAACGAGCCTCCGCGCAGCACCTTGTAGTCGCCGCCGAAGAACACCTGCGAATACTCCGCGTACGGGAAGACGGCGAAGCCGGGATAGCCGTGGAACCCGGAACTGGTCCACTCCCACACGTCACCGATGAGCTGATGGACGCCGAGCGGCGAGGCGCCGTCCGGGTACGCGCCGGCCGCCGCCGGGGCGAGGTGGCGCTGGCCCAGGTTGGCGTGCCGCGGCTCCGGTGGCTCGTCGCCCCACGGGTAGCGGCGGGAACGGCCGGTCGCCGGATCGTGCCGGGCGGCCTTCTCCCACTCCGCCTCGGTGGGCAGCCGCTTGCCGGCCCACGCGGCGTACGCCTCGGCCTCGAAGTAGCAGACGTGCACGACCGGCTCGTCGGGAACGACTCTCTCCGTACGACCGAACCGCGTGTACGCCCACCCGTCCCCGTCCCGCTGCCAGTGCATCGGCGCGCTGAGCCCGGCCTCCTGCCGGTGCGCCCACCCGCGTTCGCTCCACCAGCGCGGCTCGTCGTACCCGCCCGCGGCGATGAACTCGGCGTAGCGGGCGTTGGTGACCGGGGCCACGTCGATGAGGAACGCCGGCACGTCCACGGTGTGCGCGGGCCGTTCGTTGTCCAGCGCCCACGGCTCGGTGTCGGTGCCCATCGTGAACGGACCGCCGGGCACGAGCACCTCGCCCCCGACCGGTCCGCGCGCGGACGGCGGAGGCGGCGCGTCGAGAACGGGAGCACCCGCGCGCAGCTGGTGGGTCGCGAGCATCGTCTCGTCGTGCTGCTGCTCGTGCTGGACGATCATCCCGAACGCGAGCCCGCCGCTGACCAGGGGGCGGTCGTCGAGGCGTACGCGATCGAGCACGTCGAGGGCCTTGTCCCGCACCTGGCCCACGTACGCCCGGGCCTCCTCGGGTCCCAGCAGCGGGAGCGCCGGACGGTCGCGCCGCGGGTGCTTGAAGGCGTCGTACAGCTCGTCGATGTCGCGGCGTACGGGCTCCCGCCCGCCCACGTCCCGCACGAGCCACAGCTCTTCCTGGTTGCCGACGTGCGCCAGATCCCACACCAGCGGGGACATGATCGGGGAGTGCTGGCGGACGAGATCGGCCTCGTCCACGGCGTCGGTCAGCAGGGCCGTACGCGCGCGGGCGCGTTCCATCTCCGCGGCGACGGTCAGTCGCAGATCTGTCATCGGAGCGAGTCCTTCCTGAGGGGGGCCGCGTCGCGCAGTCGCCGGTCGACGATGTCGGCGACCGTGGCGCGGACGGGCCCGGGCAGTCCGGTGCGATCGAGGTGGCGGCACGCGAGATCGGCCACGTCCGCCGCGCACGCCGCCACGACGGGATCCGCGAGGCCGCTGCGAGCCGCGGCCGTCCACCGGTCGGCGGCGGGACGGGCGAGGTCGCGGGCGGCGTCGGTCACCGCGTCGTCGGCGAACAGGGCGGTCAGCACCGCGAGCGGCGCGATCCATTCGCCGTCCGGCTGCGCGTCGAGGTAGCGCACCTCGAGGTAGCCGCGCGGCCGTACGGGCGGGAACAGCGTGCTGAGGTGGTAGTCGAGGTCGTCGACCGTGGGCGGCCGGGGCAGCGCGCCGCGGACCCAGTCGGCGAACGTCACGCCGTCCGGGGTGTCCCAGCGCCCTTCGGTGCCGCGGACGCACAGCAGCGGTGCGTCGAGCGCGTACGCGGCCCAGCTCGCGGCCGGATCCGCCGAGCGCGGCACCGGGCCGCTGCGCCGCGCGTCGATGCCGTGCCAGGCGGCCATCCGCCCACTCGCCCAGCCGGTGTCCCGGCCCGCGTGCGTACGGGAGGTGGCGAAGGTGGCCAGCAGTGGCGGCCCGAGGTCGTGCAGGGCGGCCCAGCGCGCCGCGACCCGGTGCGGGGGCCCGGCGTCGAGGCAGACCTGCAGCCCGGCGGTGCTGCACATCATGGTGCGGCCCGCGGAGCTGTCCGCCCGGTCGAAGGCGCGGTGCATGGCCGCGTACCGGGGGGTGTCGAGGATGCGCACCGGCGGCCGGTGCGGATCGAGGCCGTGCCCGCCGAGGCCGATCCCGGATCGTGCCAGGAGGTCGGCGAGGTACGCCTGATCGAGGCTGACCGCGTCGTGCAACGCGGTGAGCGAGGTGGCCGGGGCGGAGGAGATCTCGACCTGACCGCCGGGCTCGAGGGTGACCGTGCCGCCGCCCGGGAGCGGCACGGGCTCGGGGTTCCCGAGCGTGGTGGGCGCGTACGGCCCGAGCGCGCGGCCCAGGTCCGATGCCCGCAGGTGCGCCGCCGGCCGGCGGGCGGGATGGGTGGTCCATTCCAGTTCGACCCCGAGCCGGCGCGGCGGCCCGGTCTTGAAGCAGATCCCGGCGACGTGCTCGGCGGCATCGTCCAGCCGCCGTAACTCCTGATCGGCCGCCGCGATCTCGCTACGCGGAGTAGTCATACCCCTCCCCCGTAGTAGTGATCTCTTCGGACCATACACATCGAATCGGAGGAAGAGCAGTCTTGCGGGAGTCGGCTTCACGGCGTACCGGTGAAGCCTCAGCGTGGCCGGTGCACCCCGCCGCGGGGCCGGCGGCGACGCCGGCGCAGCACGGCGAAACCGACCGCACCGGCGACCACGGCCACGGCCGGGACCGACACCCGGTACGCCGTGAGATCACCCAGGCCGGCCGCGGGCCGTGACGGGCGCGCGGCCTGCTTCGTGCCCGCCGGCGCCCCGGACGGCGACGGCTTCGGCCGCGCCTTCGGGGTGGAGGCGAGGTCCTTCCCGACGATCGAGGTGATCCAGCGCGCGACGGCGTCGATCCGGCCGCCTTGATCCTCGCCCTTGTGCGGGCAGGTCGGACCATGGCTGACGACGGCGACCACGACGGGCGTCCCGTCGCCCTCGGCGAAGTACGGCCCGCCGGAGTCGTGCGGGCACGGGCTCGTGCTCGACCGCGGCGCCACGCCGGACAGCCCGATGGCGTTCCCGCCGACCGACGTCACCTCGAACCGCCCGGTGCGCATCCGCGTCGGCTCCTCGTCGGCGTCACCGTCGGTGAGACCGAACCCGGCGAGCCGCACCTTGTCCCCGACCTGCGGCGCGCTACGGCTGATCCGCAACGGCTTGATGTCGGTGATCCCCTGGTCGATCCGCGCGAGCGCCACGTCGGCCGTCTTGCTCTGCCGCACCTCGACCACCGTCGCGACATGCCCGTCGTCGCTGGTCAGGTCGGCGCGCCCGACGGTGGCGGTGGTCTTGCGCGCGACCGGCCGGGAGACATGCTTGTTGCGGACGTCGCGGAAGCAGTGCCCCGCGGTGAGCACCCAGTGCGGCGAGATCAGACCGCCCGAGCACGAGCTGTCCCGGCGGCCGCCGTCGGCGGTCGGAATGCCGGTCATCGTCAGCTTGACCGCGAACGTATACCGTCCGTCGGGCACGCGCTCACCGTTCGCGATGGCCCGGGCCGCATCGGCCGGCCCGGCCACCACCGCCCCGCAAACCCCGAGCAGGGTGGCGACCGCCATGAGGAACTTCGCCGCTGTCCTGGTCATCGTGCGACCAGGGTGCGCGGGATCGATGATCGGATGGAAGACCAATCACTGATCAATCGCCTCCCGCACCAGGAGGCTACGCTGCGTCACGGACGCGGCGTCACACCTGCTGAACGTGCGTCTTCGCCACCTCGGCGAGCTCCGGAGTCCACTCCATCGGCTGGTGAGCGGTTTTGGTGTGCAGTTCGACATGCTGCATGAGCTCGTCGTCGTCGGAGGCGGTGAACTGGGCGGGACAGTTGTTGCCGAAGTCGGCACAACGGATCGTCACGGTCATGACCGAGGGGTACCCGGCCCCTCCGCACCGAAACGGCGCCCCTCGGCCTGTCCCGTCACACTTACGCGGCGTAACCGACGGTCCCGGTCGCCTTGTCGACCACGACCGGATAGTTGTCCAGCATGATCTCGTTGAAGTCGTCGCGCTCCACGTAGCCGCGGCCGTTGTACGGGAACACCCAGGCATCGCCGCGGTCCTCGATCGCGTACTCGACGATCACGATCTCGTGCGGAAATCGGGCCCGCATCTCGACGTCTATGAACGCCTCGGCGATCGCCCGGGCCTCCTCGAGCGTCACCACGGCGTGGTCCACCAGTCCGGGCCGAGCTCCCGCTTCTCCACCTCGACCAGCTCGGCGAGCCGCTCCGGCGACATGTCCGGAACCCGGAACCCGGACTCGACCAGATGCCGGACGAACTCGTCCGGCATCTGGACGTGGTACTTCTCGACGTAGTGCGAAAGGTCGTTACGCCACACCCAGGCTCCGTCTGTGAGAAACGAGGAACAGCCCGACCCCTCCGGGAACGGCGTGTCGTCGAAGACGTCGCGTGAGCCTTCCATGACCGCGGAGATCATGTGCCCCGAGCGCAGGTACGCGACGATCTCCGCCTCCGACCGGGTCCGCCGGGTGCCCGACCGCTCGCGCAGCCACGGCAGGGTGGAGTCCGGATGGATCTCGCGGTAGAACCCCACCCGGCGCAGCGCCACATCTCCTCCTCGACGACCGAATCGGTCCGTTCACCTCAAAATCACGATGTCGTGCGTGAAACGCGCTCTCATCTCGTCCAGGAACTCCTCGGCGATCCGCCGGGCGTCTGCTTGCGCTGGCCGTCCAGGAACGGACCACGCCCCGCTGGCGCCCCGGCCTGCCTGCGGTTTCAGAGAGTGACGACCGACCGGGCGCCCTCGCCCCGGGCCATCCGGTCGAACGCGGCGGGCACGTCCCCCAGCCCGATACGGTCGGTCACCAGATGATCCAGCCGGAGCGCCCCCGACACCACGTCCGCGGCCAGCGCCGGCACCTCGGCGTCCGGGTCGGCCGAACCGTACACGGAGGCCTGCAGCGTCCGCGCGGACGAGAAGATGTCGAGCGCGCTGAGCTGCACCATGTCGTCGGCGCGGCCCATGCCCACCACGGTGACCCGGCCGCCGCGGCGGGTCGCCCGCCACGCCGCCCGGATCGTCGCCGCCCGGCCCACGCACTCGAAGGCGTGGTCCGCGCCGCGGCCGTCCGTGCGGGAGCGGATGTCCTTGGACAGGTTCTCGCCGGACACCACGAAGTCGGTCGCGCCGGCGGCCTCGGCCAGGGCTTTCTTGCCCTCGGAGACGTCCACCGCGACCACCGTCGCCGCGCCCGCCGCGCGGGCCGCCGTCACCACGGACAGCCCGACGCCGCCGAGTCCGATCACGACCACCGAGTCGCCCGCGGCCACCTTGGCGGTGTTGCGGACCGCGCCCGTGCCGGTCAGCACGGCGCAGCCCAGCAGGGCCGCGCTTTCCCACCCCAATGCGTCGGGTACGGGGATTAGCGCGCGTTCCGGCACGACTACCTCCTCGGCGAAGGCGCCCAGCCCCAGCGTCACGTGCACCGGCGCGCCGTCGAGGGTGGCGCCGTTCTCCAGCGCCGCCACGTTCGCCGTCGCGCACAGCCACGGCTCGCCGTGGGTGCAGAACCAGCACTCGCGGCACGGCGGCGACCAGTTGAGCGCGACGTGCGTACCGGCGGTGACCCGGGTGACCCCGGCGCCGGCCTCGACGACCTCGCCGGCGGCCTCGTGACCGAGCACCAGCGGGTACGGCGGGCTCAGCGTCCCGTTGACCATGGACAGGTCGGAGTGGCAGACGCCGGCGGCGCGGATGCGGACCCGTACCTGGCCGGGGCCGACCTCGGGGAGCCGGATCTCCTCGACCGTGGGAGCCGCCGCGGGCTCGCGCACCACCAGGGCGCGGACGTACGCCGTCATCGCTGGATCGCCTTCGTCTGCTGGAACTCCGACAGGCCGTGCACGCCCAGCTCACGGCCGATGCCGGACTGCTTGTAGCCGCCGAACGGCGCCACCGGGTTGAACGCGGCCCCGTTGAGGTCGACCGCGCCCGTCCGCATCCGGCGCGCCACGGCGAGCGCGCGGTCGGGTGAGCCCCAGACGCCGCCGGCGAGGCCGTACCGGGAGTTGTTGGCGATCCGGACCGCGTGGTCGTCGTCGTCGAACGGGATGATCGACAGGACCGGTCCGAAGATCTCCTCCTGGGCCAGCTCGCTGTCCGGGTCGACGTCGGCGAACACGGTCGCGGGCACGAAATACCCCTTCTCGGGTACGGGCGCATCACCGGCGACCATCCGGGCGTCGGCGCGGTCGATGAAGCCGCGTACCCGCTCGCGCTGCGCGGCCGACACCAGGGGTCCCAGCCGTGTCGCCTCGTCGAACGGGTCGCCCGTCCGGTACGCCTGCGCAGCCGAGGCGGCCAGCTCCACGGCGGTGTCGTAGTGGCTGCGGTGCACGAGCATGCGGGTCCACGCCGTACAGGTCTGGCCGGAGTTGAGGAACGCGTTGCCGACGCCGACCTTGACGGCCTTGGTGACGTCGGCGTCCTCGAGGATCACGTTGGCCGACTTGCCGCCCAGCTCGAGCGCGACCCGGGCGATCCGGTCGGCGGCCGCGTGCGAGACCGCGCGGCCGGTCGCCGTGGAGCCGGTGAACGACACCATGTCGACGTCCGGGTGCGCGGCGATCGCAGCGCCCACGACCGGCCCGGTGCCCGGCACCAGGTTCAGCACGCCGGCGGGCAGGCCGGCCTCGTCGGCGGCGTCGGCCAGCAGGTACGCGACCAGCGGCGTCAGCTCGCTGGGCTTGAGCACGACCGTGCACCCGGCGGCCAGGGCGGCGGCCACCTTCGCGACGACCTGGTGCAGCGGGTAGTTCCACGGGGTGATCGCCCCGACCACGCCCACCGGCTCGCGGACGATCAGCGAGTGGCCGATCGTCTCCTCCTCGACCGGTTGCGCGGCGCGGTCGGCGTACCCGCGCAGCACCGTGAGCGGAAGTCCGGCCTGGACCGCCTTCGCGACCTTGAGCGGCGCGCCCAGCTCGAGCCCGACCGTCCGGGCGATCTCACCCGCGCGGGCGCTGAGCGCCTCGTGCAGTTTGCCGAGCGCTGCTCCGCGCTCGGCCATCGGCGTCGCGGCCCAGTCGTCGAAGGCGGCGCGGGCCGCGGCGACAGCCCGGTCCACGTCCTCGGCGGAGCCGGCCGGCACGTGCCCGAGGATCTCCTCGGTCGCCGGGTTCTCCACCGCGATCGTGTCGCCGGAGGACGCGGGCACCCACTTTCCCCCGATGTAGAGACTGTCCCGGTTCATCGCAGCACTCCGTTCTTCAGGGCCTCCAGGCCGGTGACCACGGTTTCCAGGCCGAGCTCGAACGCGCCCTCGTCCACGCTGCGGCGGTGCTCGGCGAGCAGGTGGGCGTCGCGCAGATGCGGGTAGCGCTCGGCGTACACCTGGGGGTCCTCATCGAAGCCCAGCGCGAACGACCCGAGCGCGGAGCCGGTGACGAGGTAGCGCATGAGCGCGCCGATGTGGGTGGCCCGGGCCGGCGGCCAGCCGGCCCGGATCAGGCCGCCGTAGACGGTGTCGGCCATGGCGAGCGCGGACGGCCGCCGGCCGGGGCCCTGGGCCAGCACCGGGACGATGTTCGGGTGGGCGCTCAGCACCGCGTGGTACGAGCGGGCCCAGAGCCGCAGCGCGTCCTGCCACTCGTGGGTGGCGAAGAACGAGACGTCGACCCGCGCGACGACGGCGTCGGCCACCGCGTCGAGGATCTCGTTCTTGGTGGCGAAGTGGTTGTAGAGCGACGGCCCCGCGACCCCGAGCTCGGTCGCGAGCCGGCGCACCGACACCGCGTCGAGCCCTTCGGCGTCCACGAGCGCGGCCGCCACCTCGACGATGCGCTCGCGGGTGAGCAACGACTGGCGGGGCCGGGCCATTTCGGCACTCCTGAACCTCTGGACTCGGGAAAACTTACACCGCTAGTTTTAGCACGTGGACTTTTCACTCAGCGACGAAGAGCGGGCGGTCCGCGACACCGCTCGCCAGTTCATCACCCGCGAGGTCCTGCCGCTCGAGCAGGAGGCGCTGCGCCGCGAACGCGCCCACCAGCCCGGCCTGGACCACAGCGAGCTGCGCGAGCTGCAGCTCAAGGCCAAGAAGTTCGGCTTCTGGGGGTTGTCGACCCCCGAGGAGTACGGCGGCATGAACCTCCCCGCGGTGCTGCAGTCCCTGATCTGGACCGAGGTGGGCCGCACCTTCGTCCAGTTCAAGTTCGGCGGCGAGGCCGACAACATCCTCTACTACGCCAACGACGCGCAGAAGCAGGAATACCTGATCCCCACCATCGAGGGCGACCGGATCTCCTGCTTCGCGATCACCGAGCCCGGCGCCGGTTCGGACGCGGCGAACATCAAGCTCAGCGCCCGCCGCGACGGCGACGACTGGGTCCTCAACGGCGAGAAGACGTTCATCACCAACGGCAACGACGCCGACTTCGTCATCGTGGTCGCCGTGACCGACCGGGAGAAGGGCGTCCGCGGCGGCGGCACGACCGCGTTCCTGGTCGACCGGGACATGGGGTGGCGCTCGGAGTTCATTCAGACCATGGGCGAGGGCGGCCCCGCGTCGCTGATCTTCGAGGACGTCCGGGTGCCGCACCGCAACATCCTCGGCGAGCTCGGCCAGGGCTTCGAGCTGGGCATGAAGTGGATCGGCAAGGGCCGCTACCTCATCCCGTCCAACGCGCTGGGCATCGCCGAGCGGGCGCTGGGCATGGCGATCGACTACGCGAACACCCGCGAGACCTTCGGCCGCAAGATCGGTGAGAACCAGGCGATCCAGTGGATGATCGCGGACTCCGAGGTGGAGCTCGAGGCGGCCCGCTGGCTCATCCTCAAGGCCGCCTGGACGGTCGATCAGGGCTGGGACCCGCGGCACGCCTCCTCCATGGCCAAGCTGTACGGCGCCGCCATGGTCAACAACGTGGTGGACCGGGTCATGCAGATCCACGGCGGCATGGGCTACACCCGGGAGCTGCCGATCGAGCGCTGGTACCGCCAGGTCCGGCTGATGCGCATCTACGAGGGCACCGACGAGATGCAGCGCCTCATCATCTCCCGCGACCTGCTGCGGGGCTACACCAAGATCGGCGGACACCTCTCATGACCGTTTTGTCGCTCGCCACCGTGCTCGCCGAGGCCGCCCGCAAGTATCCGGACAAGGTCGCGATCGTCGACGGCCAGACGCGCACGACGTACCGGGACCTCTGGGAGCAGGCGCGCTCGTACGCGGCCGGCCTGCAGCAGCTCGGCGTCGCCCCGGACGACACCGTCGCGGTGGTGGTCCCTAACGTCACGGACTTCCCCCGGGTCTACTACGGCGTCCTCGCCGCCGGCGCACGCGTCGTTCCCGTGCACCTGCTGCTCACCGCCGACGAGATGGCGTACGTGCTGCGCGACAGCGGAGCGAGCGTGGTCGTGGCGCACTCCAGCCAGCTGGCGACCGCGGGGGCCGCGGCGGCCCAGACCGGCGCCAAACTCCTCAGCGTCGGCCCACTGCCGCCAGACCTGCCGCAGGCTCCGCAGCGGCTGGAGGACGTCGCCGCGTCGGTGCCGCCGCTGCGGACGTACGTGTCCCGCGAGGCCGAGGACGTGGCGGTGGTGTTCTACACCAGCGGGACCACCGGCGAGCCGAAGGGCGCCCTGCTCACCCACCTGAACCTGGTCATGAACGCGACCGTCAACGTCTTCGACGCCAACGACGTCCGGGGCGACGACGTGGTGATGGGGTGCCTGCCGCTGTTCCACACGTTCGGCCAGACCGTGGGCATGAACGGCACCTTCCGGTTCGGCGGCACGCTGGTGCTGCTCGCGCGCTTCACCGGCGAGGCGGCGATCGACCTGATGGTGCGCGAGAACGTGACGGTGTTCCACGGCGTGCCGACGATGTACATCGCGCTGCTGGAGGCGGCGGCCAAGGCGGACCGGCTGCCCGAGCTGCGCCTGTGCGTCAGCGGGGGCGCCTCACTGCCGGTGGCGGTGCTGGAGAAGTTCCGCGAGACCTTCCACGCCCTGATCTACGAGGGGTACGGCCTCTCCGAGACCTCGCCGACGGCCACCACCAACCAGCCGGCCTTCGGCACGCGCCCGGGCACGATCGGGCACGCGATCTGGGGAGTCGAGGTCGAGATCGCCCGCGCGGAGGTGGACGAGCGCATCGAGCTGCTGCCCACCGGCGAGCTCGGCGAGATCGTGATCCGCGGGCACAACGTCTTCGCCGGCTACCTGAACCGGCCGGAGGAGACGGCGCACGCGCTGGTCGACGGCTGGTTCCGCAGCGGGGACCTGGGCACCAAGGACGCCGACGGCTTCATCACGATCGTGGACCGCAAGAAGGACCTGATCATCCGGAGCGGCTTCAACGTCTACCCGCGCGAGGTGGAGGAGGTGCTGGCGCGGCACCCGGCGGTGGTCCAGGTGGCGGTGATCGGCGTGCCGGACGAGGTGCACGGCGAGGAGATCTGCGCGGTGATCGTGCCGGAGGCGGCCGGCGCGGTGACCGCCGAGGACATCGTCGAGTGGTCGAAGGAGCGCCTGGGCCGGCACAAGTACCCGCGCCAGGTGCGCTTCGTGGAGGCGCTGCCGATGGGGCCGAGCTTCAAGGTGCTCAAGCGCGAGCTACGCCGGACGATCGCCGGCCAGTAGGGCGGGCAGCTCCGCCACGATCGGCTTGTCGGCCGGCAGCCACGGCACGCTGTCCAGCTCGTCCGCGGCGAGCCAGCGCATCGCCGTGTGTTCCAGGGCGCGCGGCTCGTCGCCGTTCAGCAGCGTCACCGCGAAGACGCGCAGGACGGCGCGGCCGTGCGCCAGCGGCACGTCCGGGCCCACTCGGGCGCCCACTTCCACCCGTACGCCCAGCTCCTCCGTGCACTCGCGGGCGAGGGCCTCGGCGTCGCTCTCGCCCGGCTCCACCTTGCCGCCGGGGAATTCCCAGCGCCCGGCGACCTCCGGCGGGGCGGACCGCTCGCACGCGAGCACCCGGCCGCCGCTGACGATCACGGCCGCTACGATCACTCTCCGTGATCTCGGCGTGCTGACGTGCTGTTCTGCGGGCATGAACCAAGAGCGTGCCACAAAACTTGACCGAACAGGTTGAACGATGCGTCCCGATCGTCACGAGAACACGGATATGTGGGCGTGGACATAGTTGACGGCGAAGACAAGACTGTGGGCACCGACCATGACGACACGGCGACAGTTTGGCCACAAGCCGGCAACGACGCCCGGGAGGTGCGCACATGCGGGGCAGGAAAGCACGGGGAGCCCGCTCCGATTACTTGAGCGACGCGCTGGCGGTGCTCGGCGGTTGGACGCAGGACGGTGTTCAGCTCAAGCGCGTGCTCGTGTGCGACGACAGTCAGCATGCCGCACTCACCGAACGGATCAAGGTGGCGGCCGACACACTGCGCCTGCGCCCGCGGATCCACCGTACGGACGGTCACACGCAGATCCTGCTCGGCGCCCCGGACGGTCAGGCCATCACCGATGGTGAGGTCACCCTGGCGGCGCGGATCGAGGACGCGTACCGCACGGTGGTCGGCCCGCAGTAACCTCGTCGGTCATGACGGCTCCCGTGTACGACAGCAAGGGCCAGTTCCAGCAGATCCAGTCGGGTCTGCTCGACGGCGAGCAGATCATCGCGGTCTACGACGCGGTCGGCGTCGGCACCGGCTTCATCGGGCTCACCAACCGCCGGGTGATCATCCAGGACAAGTCCTTCGCCGGGAAGCGCTTCGCCATCACGAGCATCCCGTATTCGAAGATCAGCAGCGTGAGCGTGGTCAGCAACAAGAGCTGGGCCGGGCAGTACTTCTCCACCGGCACCATCGCCATCACCGTCGGTCAGCACGTCTACGAGGTGGAGTTCCGGGGTTCCGAGAAGACCCACCACGTCCACAACGTGATCCTGCACTACGCCTCCTGACGCCGCTTGCAGAACAGTGCGCCGCCCCGGGCCGGGTGGCGCACTTTTTGTCGCCATAGACGAAAGTCCATGCAGGTCGGACGAAAGTATGGACAGTCGCTGCGGAAGTAACTAGCGTTTCCTCACCGTTACACGGCGGTTACGAGCGGCGCGGCCGTCCCCGGGGTCCGCGCGGCTCGCCTGGCAACTCCCCGACGTCAGGAAAGGGTGGGACCTCCATGGCCCCAAGACATCGACGTATGCCCAGATATCGATCGTGTGCCGCGGTCGCCGTACTGACGGGCGGCCTGCTGGTCGCCGTCGCCTCCCCCGCGCGCGCCCACGACATCGACCCCACCGACTACCAGCAGGTGACCCTCGCCAAGGGCGTCGACGAGGTCGGCGAGCCCATGGCCCTGGCCGTCCTGCCCGACCGGTCGGTGCTGCACACCGCCCGCAACGGCACGCTGCGGCGTACGGACGCGAACGGCACCACCACCGTCATCGGCACGCTTCCCGTCTACAACCACGACGAGGAGGGGCTGCAGGGCGTCGGCGTCGACCCGGGCTTCAGCACCAACCGGCAGATCTACCTCTACTACGCGCCGCCGCTGTCCACGCCGTCCGGCGACGCCCCGGCGACCGGCTCGAACTGGTCGGCCTGGCAGGGCGTCAACCGGCTGTCCCGGTACACGCTCAACGCCGACTTCACCCTCAACACCGGCAGCAAGGTGGACGTCCTCGACGTGCCCGCCGACCGCGGCCTGTGCTGCCACGTCGGCGGCGACATCGACTTCGACGCGGCCGGCAACCTCTACCTGTCCACCGGCGACGACTCGAACCCGTTCGACTCCGCCGGGTACGCGCCGATCGACGAGCGCACCGACCGCAACCCCGGCTACGACGCGCAGCGCAGCGCCGGCAACACCAACGACCTGCGTGGCAAGGTGCTGCGGATCAAGGTGAACGCGAACGGGTCGTACTCGATCCCGAGCGGCAACCTCTTCGCCCCGGGCACGCCGAACACCCGTCCCGAGATCTACGCGATGGGCTTCCGCAACCCGTTCCGGATGAGCGTGGACAAGGCGACCGGCATCGTCTACCTCGGCGACTACGGCCCCGACTCCGGCACCACCGACCCGAACCGCGGCCCGAGCGGCCAGGTCGAGTTCAACCGGATCACCAGCCCCGGCAACTACGGGTGGCCGTACTGCACGGGCTCGAACACGAGCACCGAGACGTACAACGAGTGGAACTTCGCCACCAACAGCACCGGCCCCAAGTACGACTGCGCCGGCGGCCCGACGAACAACTCGTTCCGCAACACCGGCCAGACCAAGCTGCCCCCGGCCCGGCCGGCCTGGATCAAGTACGGCGGCGACAGCGGCACCCCGCCCGAGTTCGGCGGCGGCTCCGAGTCCCCGATGGCCGGCCCGGTCTACCGCTACGACGCGAGCCTGAACTCGCCCACGAAGTTCCCGGCCGACCTGGACGGCCACTTCTTCGCCGGGGAGCTGGGCCGGGGCTGGATCAAGCCGATCCACGTCGGCGCGGACGGCTCGGTCGGCGAGATCTCGTCCTTCCCGTGGAGCGGCAAGCAGGTCATGGACATGGCGTTCGGCCCGGACGGCGCCCTGTACGTCCTCGACTACGGCACCGGCTACTTCAACGGCGACGCCAACTCGGCGCTCTACCGCTTCGACTACCTGGCCGGCTCGAACCGGGCGCCCACCGCGGTGGCGAGCGCGAACCGCACGTCCGGGCAGGCGCCGCTGAGCGTCACGTTCTCGTCGGCCGGTTCCTCCGACCCCGAGGGCGGGGCGCTGACCTACCGCTGGGCGTTCGGTGACGGCAGCACCTCGACGGCGGCCGACCCGACGAAGACGTACACCACCAACGGGACGTACTCGGCGACGCTGACGGTGACCGACGCCGAGGGCCTGACCGGCACCGCGAGCGTGCAGATCACGGTCGGCAACACCGCGCCGACGGTCCGGATCAACAGCCCGGGCAACGGATCGCTCTTCGCGTACGGCGACACGATCCCGTTCTCGATCACCGTGACCGATCCGGAGGACACGTCGATCGACTGCACGAAGGTCAAGATGACGTACGTGCTGGGCCACGACAGCCACGGCCACCAGATCACGTCGCAGAACGGCTGCACCGGCTCGATCACGATCCCGGTCGACGGCGAGCACGACGCGGCGGCGAACATCTTCGCGGTCTTCGACGCCGAGTACACCGACGCCGGCGGGCTGACCACGCACACCCAGCACACCCTGCAGCCCCGGCACCGCCAGGCGGAGCACTACAAGACCTCCGCCGGCGTCGACCCCATCACCAAGACGCAGGCCGAGGGCGGCCGGACGGTCGGCAACATCAACAACGGTGACTGGATCGCGTTCGAGCCGTACCGGCTGGACAACGCCACGTCGTTCACCGCCCGGGTGTCCTCCGGCGGCGTGGGCGGCACGCTGCAGGTCCGGACGGGATCACCGACCGGCACGATCCTCGGCTCGGCCACGGTCCCGCTGACCGGCGGCTGGGAGACGTTCACCGACGTGACCGGCTCCATCAGCGGCGCACCGGCCGCCGCCGGCACGCTGTACCTGACCTTCTCGGGCGGCGCGGGCGCGCTCTTCGACGTGGACGCGTTCACCTTCAACGGCCCGGGCGGCCCCCGCACCGGGCCCGTCCGCGGCCTGGCGAGCAAGTGCCTCGACGTCTCCGGCGCGGGCACCGCCGACGGCACGAAGATCCAGCTCTACACCTGCAACAACACCGCCGCGCAGAACTGGACCGTGACCCCGAACAGCACGTTCAAGGCCCTGGGCAAATGCCTGGACGTGGCCGGGGGCGGCACCGCCAACGGCACCAAGGTGCAGCTCTACACCTGCAACAACAGCGCGGCGCAGGTCTGGTCGGCCCAGGCCGACGGCACGGTACGCAACCCCCAGTCGGGCCGCTGCCTCGACGTGTCCAACAACAGCTCCGCCGACGGCCAGCAGATCCACATCTGGGACTGCCTGGGCGCGGCCAACCAGAAGTGGGTGCTCCCATGATCGGTAAAGTGCTCGCCGCCCTGTTGATGCTGCCCGCCCCGGCCGTGACCGCGGCCGCCGACGACCCGTACGACGTGCTGGTCTTCTCCCGCACCGCCGGATTCCGGCACGACTCGATCGCCGCGGGCACCACCGCCATCCGTGAGCTCGGCGCGGGCAACGGCTTCTCCGTCACCGCGACCGAGGACCCGGCCGTCTTCACCACCGGCGGGCTCGCGCCGTACGAGGCCGTCGTCTTCCTCAACACCACCGGCGACGTGCTGAACGCGGCTCAGCAGACCGCCTTCGAGAGCTACATCCGCGGCGGCGGCGGGTACGTCGGGGTGCACTCCGCGGCCGACACCGAGTACGACTGGCCGTTCTACGGCGAGCTCGTCGGCGCCTGGTTCGCCTCGCACCCGGCCATCCAAGCCGCCGACGTCGTGGTCGAGGACCGGGCGCACCCGGCCACCGCCCATCTGCCGGAGCGCTGGCGCCGGACCGACGAGTGGTACAACTACCGCACGAACGCCCGCTCGACGGCTCACGTGCTGGCCACGCTCGACGAGAGCTCGTACTCCGGCGGCGGCATGGGCGCCGACCACCCGCACGCCTGGTGCAAGACGTTCGACGGCGGCCGGTCGTTCTACACCGGCGGCGGCCACACCATCGAGTCGTACGCCGACCCGGCCTTCCGGGCCCACCTGCTCGGCGGCATCCGGTACGTGGCCCGAGCGGCCAACGCCGACTGCCGGCCCGAGAGCGGCTACACCAAGCTGTACGACGGCTCCACGGCCGGCTGGTCGCAGGCCGGTCCGGGCTCCTTCACCAACACCGACAAGACGCTGACGTCCACCGGCGGCATGGGCCTGCTCTGGTACAGCGCGAAGCAGTTCACCAACTACTCGCTCAAGCTGGACTGGAAGATGACCGACGACGACAACTCCGGCGTCTTCATCGGCTTCCCGCCGTCGGACGACCCGTGGTCCGCGGTGAACAACGGCTACGAGGTGCAGATCGACGCCACGGACGCCGCCGACCGCACCACCGGCGCGGTCTACACGTTCAAGTCCGCCGACCTCGCCGCCCGCGACGCCGCGCTGAACCCGCCCGGCGAGTGGAACACGTACGAGCTGCTGGTCGAGGGGGAACGCCTGCAGGTCTTCCTCAACGGCACGAAGATCAACGACTTCACCAACACCGACCCGGTGCGCTCGCTGGCCGGCCACATCGGTCTGCAGAACCACGGCACCGGCGACGACGTCTCGTTCCGCAACGTCCGGATCAAGGAGCTCGGCGGCACCACCCCGCCGCCCGGCCCGCGCACCGGCCCGGTCCGCGGCCTGGCGAACAAGTGCCTCGACGTCTCCGGCGCGGGCACCGCCGACGGCACGAAGATCCAGCTCTACACCTGCAACAACACCGCCGCGCAGAACTGGACCGTGACCCCGAACAGCACGTTCAAAGCGCTGGGCAAATGCCTGGACGTGGCCGGCGGCGGCACCGCCAACGGCACCAAGGTCCAGCTCTACACCTGCAACAACACCGCCGCGCAGGTCTGGTCCGCCCAGGCCGACGGCACGGTACGCAACCCCCAGTCGGGCCGCTGCCTCGACGTGTCCAACAACAGCTCCGCCGACGGTCAGCAGATCCACATCTGGGACTGCCTGGGCGCGGCCAACCAGAAGTGGGTGCTGCCCTGACCCGTATGCGGGCCGGCTCCCCCCGGTCCCGACCCACGCATGGTGGTCGGGGCCGGGGGACTCAGGGCGCCTACCGCGCCGCGGTGACCACGAACGACCA
The DNA here is from genome assembly GCF_040677315.1 of Actinoplanes sp. NPDC049316. Taxonomy (NCBI): domain Bacteria; kingdom Bacillati; phylum Actinomycetota; class Actinomycetes; order Micromonosporales; family Micromonosporaceae; genus Actinoplanes; species Actinoplanes sp. NPDC049316. The sequence continues at coordinate 212,548 of NZ_JBFAQM010000006.1, forward strand.
ATTCCTGAAACAAATCTGCAGAACTTTTGTGGCAATCACAGGACGAGGTGTTTCTGGTTAATTCTCATCGCTTCCTCCGGCGGCCGAATGCGCAACGGGTGCCTTTTCCCGGCGTTGTTTCGAGGCCACGCATGACTGACCCTGAATGGGATTCGGTGCAGCCGATATCGACATGGAGGGAGCTGTTCATGCGCAGTCGTCTCATCCGGGGCCTGGCTGCCTGCTTCGCCGGCGTTCTCGCCGCGGTGGCAGGAGCCGGCGCGGCGCAGGCCGGTACGCCGGGCGGACCTGGCGGCCCGGCACCCGTCTCCCGCCCGGGCGTCGCCGCCGACGCGTTCTCGTTCGCGCGGTACGCGACGGTCAGCCCGGCGTCGGGCTGGAGCTTCGTAGCAGGAAACTTCGCGGGTGACTCCCGGGCCGACGTGGTGGGGTATCACCCCAGCAACGGCAGCCTGTGGGTCGGCGTGAACACGGGATCCGCGTTCTCGTTCACCCGCTATGCCACAGTGAGCCCGGCGTCGGGCTGGAGCTTCGTGGCCGGCGACTTCACGGGTGACTCCCGGGCCGACGTCGTGGGCTACCACCCCAGCAACGGCAGCCTGTGGGTCGGCGTGAACACGGGATCCGCGTTCTCGTTCACCCGCTATGCCACGGTCAGCCCGGCGTCGGGCTGGAGCTTCGTAGCCGGCGACTTCACGGGTGACTCCCGGGCCGACGTCGTGGGCTACCACCCCAGCAACGGCAGCCTGTGGGTCGGCGCCAACACGGGATCCGCGTTC